>NZ_JRWK01000009.1 GCF_001729965.1 Methanosphaera sp. WGK6
AAAAATCTTTAAACTCAACTAAATCATTGGATTTTATATCATTTATTTGTTCAAATATATATGGTGGAATCTCTTTTATATTATGATATTCAGAAGTCATAGATTTATCATGAATATTTTTTAAATCACCATGATGACGTATTATACAAATATATCCTAAAATAGGTGAATATACATCATTAATACATTTTCTGTTCACATAGTCTTTAATGATATAATATCCAAAAATTGCAGATAAAAAACTATGATATGTTTTTTCACTTTGATAATTATCAAATAAATGTCTTTGAAAAAAACTAGTGCATTTTGCAAAATCATGAGCTAATCCAATTAAAAAAGAAATATCTGCATAGAAAGAATTATTTTCTATGCAAAGTGTTTCAAAAATATTTTTTGAATTATCAGCTACATTCAATAAATGTTCAGTTAATTTCTTATCAGGATGTGAATAAAGCGTACTAGTATAGTATGACATTATCTTCTCCAACCTTATAATATTCACAAGAATCTAACAATATACTTTTACCATTACTTTCATAGTAATATTCAAGAAAATCAGAAACAACTCTGTTTTCATCCATATAACCTGGTGATTTTATAACACCATAACGTTTTCCAGATTCTATAACTAGTTTACCACTATTTTTAAGAACTACTGAGTCAATATGAACATTTTCTTCTTTAATCGGTTCTACAGAAAATATATCTTCACTTACTAAACTAAAATTAGCTAAACATTCAGATATTCCAAGGTATGGTGTGTAAACACTTTTATGTTCTTTTAATAATCCATAGAACTCATTTAGAATATCGTCATCATCTAAAGATAAATATATTCTATATTTTACATTTTTAAGAAATTCAGCAGGAACTTGTGTTCTTTTTCCATTTCCCTTAATTTCAAATAAAACAATACTTTCTTTAGTATTAACATAATTTAAATTAATTCGAGTTTTTTCAATAGGATTAATTATTTTTAATCCAATTTTACTATTGTTTTTTTGAAATAAATCATAATATGAATCTCTTTCTTTTCCAAGAATTCCTGAAATGAAACCTGCAATTGTTGTTCGACTGGGAAATGGATATGAAATAGTGGAAGTAGTTGTATATCCACGTCTGAAATATGCATAATCACCCCATACATCAAACACTACTAGATTCATAATAATCACCTTTATAATAGAAGTTCTTCAGTTTCTATTCCTAAGGAATTAATGTTTTCAATTAATGATTTATTTGAATTATCCTCTGTTTTCAAACTATCATCTAATTTATAATAAATTTTACTAATCTTATCAGAATATTTTTCAAAACTATTTAATAGTTGATCATATACTAATGTAAATTCATTAATACTTCTTATTTCTTTATCACTATCAAAATCATGTTTTATAGATAATTTATTGTTCAAATCACCAATAAAGAAGTTATTTTCTGAATATTCAATTTGTAATAATAATCTTGGTGTTTGACCAAATTTTGATCGTGTGATAAGATTTTTAGTACCATTCCACATACCATCAAGTAATTTATTAATATCTTCTTCACCCATATGAGTATATTTTGCAGCATTTTCATTAATTGCTCCATAAAATGTAACTAATGAATAGTGTACTACATATTCTTCACGGAATGTTTTTTGAGATTTACTATCTCCAGAAGCAAATGCTCCTGTTCCTTTTATATGTTCAATATTAACTCTATTAAGTGATCTACCCATTCTAAATTGTACAGGTCCTGTTAATGTTATGGAACCAGATTGATTTTTCTTTTTTATTTTAACTTCAATAGGTATTGTACCACCAAAAAGACGAGCATCAATACATTCAGATAAAATATTTTCTTTCATGATTTTTTTTGCATCATCTAATGATTCATAATCACCTTCAGGTAAAAAATCCTTTGCACGTGCTTTAGCATCTTGAATTCCTTCACCACTTTCACTTACTTTTTCTTTTACAAATATTGATTCATCAGCATATTCTTCTAGATAATCACGTATAGTACGTTTTAATCTAACATCTGTAACTATATTTTTCTCAGTATCTTCATCTATTCTAGGTTTATTTTCATCTAATGGATCACCATTAGGATTTGCATCATTTATATCATATATGAATAATAATTCAGACCTATTCATTTAAATCAACTCCTTTATCATCTAATTTAAAATTATCACCTATTGTGAAACCTAATACAAAGTAGTAACTAGTTTCATTTTTATTTAATTTCCAACTTTTATCTGATTCTAATAAATTAATTGAAATCAATTCTTCAATTTTCTTATAACTATAAAGTGAATCATATTCAGTTAATTTATTAATTACTTCTTTATATGCTTGTTTTAATTTTTTGTTATCTAAGTTTAAACCCCATAATTTTTTAACAAAAGGTGTTGAATTCAATCTTTTATATTGAATTCTTGTGAGTTTTTTTGTTAATATACCTATAAGTAAACATGCTCTTTTTTCAGGAGTATCCAACATAGTTAGTATATCTTCTCCTTTTTTATCTTCAAAAGACAATTTTTTACCTCCTTTAAATAAATTTAACTTATCTAATAGTATCAATAAATGTAATCCTTTAAATACATTATACCTCATAAATCCATATTCTTCATCATAATTTCTCCAATTTTTTCGTATAACACTCATTATTTGTTCTAATAAAAAATCATAGTCAATCGTATTATTACTCATTATGGAGTTTACTATTTCAAGATAGTATTTATTACTATTTCTTGTTGATGTAAAATCTCTTAAAAATCCAAGATACCAATTATATTGGCTTAAATATGTTTTATTATTAGTGGATACTAACTTAATAAAATCTCCTGTAACTTTATCTCCAAATATTTCTTTCATATGATCTTCATTGAAAATAGTTAATGATTTTACTTCTTTTTGACTTAAATATATTTTTTGTAACCATGATGGAATAATACTTTCAACATAACCTAATATGTTGAAGGAATTATTATTTTTTTCATAATATAAAAATTTAAATTCCAAAATATCATTCAAATCCTCGACTAAATCAGATAATTCCTCCTCTACATCACTTATTTCAGAATATTTTCTTTTATCTTCAAGGTCCACTAATTCATCATATAATTCATCTAATACTTCATTATTATTAAAAAATACTGTTGGAATCACATAAAATCTAAGTCCAAATTCTGAAAAACTCAGGAAACGTTCAACAAACTTTTTCCCAGCTTCTAAATATAATGCACAATCAGCACAAATACTTGATTGTTTCCATTGATTTATCCTATTTAATTCAGGAGTATTTCCAGGTTTATCAACAGTTCCAAATGTTAAACCAATAGAACTTGGAACTAGACCATGAACCTCTTTTTTCTCATCACAAAGATAGCATTTTGCATTTCCACTACTTTTTATTTTAGGCGATGTCATAGAATAATATTTTTCATTAGCTTTATCTAACAATAAAGTTCTAAAAATATTATAAGGTTCATCCATATTATCCAAATATTTAAACTCATTCTGATCTTTAAATCGAATTGTTAATAAAACATTACGCCTATTTTCAGGAGATATATTTCCATAATATTCTCCAAGATTACTTAATATAACATTTCTATTCTCTTCAAGAATTGTATAAACATTATTTATAAATTCATCTTTTTTAGCATGATTTTTAAACCATTTAATAAATTTACCATCAAATGTCTTATCAACATCAGTAATGAATGCTGATGGTGAAAGATTAGTACCTCGTGATGATCCCTTTTTATATAAATAATGTAAATCATCCTCTTTTTTATAATCTTCTTCAATAATACCATCATAAGACAAATCATCCATATTAATATTAACATATAATACTTTTCGAGTATGTTCAAATTTATCAGCATCTAAAATAACAGATAACTGATCCAAATTATCTTTATTAATCCAAAATTTACCTAACTCATACATACTATTAATCAAAATTTCACCTCCTATTATTAATAAATCCAAAACCTAAACTATTTTTTTCACCTAACCCACAGTCTAATAAAAAATTATAAAATTGCTTATTATCTCTATTAAGTTCCTTTTCCAGAGTTTTCCAAAGACTACCTATAATAATAAAAGTATTATCTTTCATAGAAATCCTAACAGAAACTTCTCTCGTTAATTCAAATGAATCAAAAATATCCGATTCTAAATTAAAATCATCCCCCGTATATGCTACATATTTCTTTATAGCATTATCTTTTAACCTATTGAAGAAAAAATCAAAACTATTATTATTAAATGAAAAATATTTATTGGAATAATTATCTTCAAACAATGCAATAGGTGTTCCAGTAATTATAGAACCCGTACACTGTTTATTAAAAATTTTTAAACTAATAATTTCCATATAATACTTATTTAATCTAAATACTTCCATATGAGATAATTGATAATAAAGTAGTTTGATAAAAGCACTACTCGGGGATGATATAATTAAGTTTTTATA
Source organism: Methanosphaera sp. WGK6 (assembly GCF_001729965.1). Classification (NCBI taxonomy): domain Archaea; kingdom Methanobacteriati; phylum Methanobacteriota; class Methanobacteria; order Methanobacteriales; family Methanobacteriaceae; genus Methanosphaera; species Methanosphaera sp. WGK6. Next base: position 4,477 of record NZ_JRWK01000009.1, read on the forward strand.
TTCATCCTGCTTAAAATCTGTAACTGGAAAAATATTAGAAAAATTAAAGAACTTAAATCCTTTAACATTATGATAATTTTTAAATTCAGTATCTTTAATTAAATTATAAATAAAACCTTGAATATCATATTTACCAATTTCATAATAATTACTATTTTTTAATGGGTTAAATTTTAGAATTAATCTCATAAAAACCTCCATTTTAGAAAGTATCAATTTAATTTTAATTTCAATTTCTTCTTAATTATACTTATTATAATTTGAAGTATATAAATGTTTTTTATTGATATGAAGAATAAGATTAAATAAAAAAATTTATTACATTATAAAAAAAGACATATAAATAATCATTTTAAATAGACTATAATAGTATGGAAACTTGATTTGAAGTATAAATTCAAAGAAAATACATTCATAATAAATTAATAGAAAAAAAATATTATGAACAAAATTTTAAAATAGACTGTAATAGTATGAAAACCAGGTGTTTTATGATGAATTTTGAAAAAATAAAAATAGTTTAAAATAGACTATATTGTATGGAAACAAAGAAGCAACAAAAAGAAATTATAGAACAGTAATACGGGTTTAAAATAGACTATATAGTATGGAAACTCAGATAATCCATATGAATTAACAAGGCCAATTGAGAGTGTTTAAAATAGACTATATATTGTGGAAACATTACTTAGCACTACATATTTTTGTTTATTCATTTTTTTAATAGAATACCTTGAATAACATATAGTTGTTCTAGTGTATTCACTCCTTTTCAAAAAAATATGATTTCTCATATTGTTTCATTTTTTAAGAAGTCTATTACATTTATATGAGTGATGTTGTCTCTTGAGAAATTAAATGTATCCATGGATAGTATATATTTTGGGTTATTGTCTTTAATGTTTAGTAGGGGTTTAATTTCTCTTTCTTGTGTTGTTTGGTCAACTATTGACCATGATACTTGGATATATATTGTTTTTTCTAAGTTTCTACATATAAAATCTACTTCTAGGTTATCTTGTTTTCCTATTGTGATTTTATAGCCTCTTCTTATGAGTTCTACATATATTATATTTTCAAGAATACTCCCAATATTTCTGTATTGTTTTGGTATTAAATTATTGTATAATCCTACATCCACTAAGTAATATTTTTCATTTATTGTTAGTATTTGTTTTCCTTTCATGTTTTCACGTTTGCTTTTCATGATGATATTTGCATCTATTATGTAGGAAATATATCTTAATATTTTATCAAGTGATATTTTTCTGTTTTCATGTTTGAAGTATTTTGATATTTTTCTTGCAGAAAATAGTCCTCCTATGTTGTTTATTATGTATGATAATAATCTTTCTAAGAAGTCATAGTCTCTTATTTCATTTCTTTTTACTATGTCTTTAAGTATGATTGTATTGTATAAAGAGTCTAGATACTTCTGTTTTAGTTCTTCTGGATATTTTAGTATTTCTGGAAATCCACCATATTCCATGTATTTGTTAAATATTTCTATTTCTTTGGTGGGTGTTATTTCTTCATGTAATATTTCTTTATGGTATTCTAGAATTTCATTGTATGAAAATGGGTATATTTGATATTGAATATATCGTCCTGCTAGTAGTGTTGCTAGTTCTCCAGATAACATGTTTGAGTTTGATCCCGTGATGTATATATCACAGTGATAATCTACTCGTAATGCATTGATTATTTTTTCCCATTGATTTATATTTTGTATTTCATCAAATAGGAAATATATTTTACCTTCTATTTCTTCTGTGATTTTTTTGATATGATTACCTAAATCTATGTAGTTTTTGATAGAATTATATTCAAATGATTCGAATGATATGTATATTATATTTTTAGGAGGTATTTGTTTTTCTTTAAGTGTTTTTTCTATTGATTTAAGTATGTATGTTTTTCCACATCTTCTTACTCCTGTGAGAACTTTGATGGTTTCTGTATCTATTAGTTGTTCTAGTTTTTCTGTGTATTGTTTTCTTTTTAGTATTTTTTGGGACATATTCTGCTTCCTCACAAGATTATTTTTTTTGTCTTATATATTAAACAAAAATATAAATTATATAGATTCTGTCTTGTATAACAGACATTTTTAATATGAATATAGGTATGTTTATTATATATAAAATAGTTATGTCTATAATAATTATAAGAATAGACGTTTATAAATAATTTTTTTGTCGTGTGTATTGAACAAATTTTGTATTTTATATTATTTTGTCGTGTGTACTCGACATTTTTAAACATTTTATTTTAAAAAAAATAGTTTGGGTGATTAATATTTATTTTAGTTGTTGTAGTATTTCTTGTCTGTTTAGTGGTTGTGTGTAGTTTTCGTATGGTTTTCTTTTTTCGTCTATTCCGTAGCATATGTAGTGTGTTTCGGGTGTTAGCCATTTGCACCATTTGTCTCTTTTTAGGTCTTTGTTTTTGGATAGGTAGTATCCTATGTCTAGCCATCTGTTTTTTTGTATTTTTCTGTGTAGTTTTATGTTTGTTGTTGTGTTTTTTCTGGATTTTAGGATTATGTATATGTATGGTAGTGGTTGTGTTAGTTTCTTTTTAAGTGTTGTTTTTAGTTGGTAGTAGTCCATGCTTATTTTGTTGTATGCTAGTTGGTCTTCTCTTTTTATTTCTCTTGTCTTGTATTGTTGTAGTAGTGTTTTGTATTGTTTTATGTATTTTATTGATTGGTCTAGTTTTGTTTGTGTTTTTGTGTTTTTCTTTTCTAGTTCTTTTATTTGTTGTGTGTGTGTTTTATTGTTTTCTTGTATTTGTGTTGTTAGTTCTTGGTTTTCTTGTGTTTTTTCTTGTATTTGTTTTTCTTGTTCTATGTTTTCTTTTTTGGATAGTATGAATTTGCGTTCTAGTTGTTCTAGTTTTTGTGTGTTTGTTTTTATTTTGTTTACTTTTTCTGTTAGTTTTTGTGTGTTTTCTTCGAGTGTTTTGTTGTTTTGTTCTAGTTTTTCTTTTTCTGTTTGTAGTTGTTGTTCGTATTCTTGTATTTTTTGGTTGTTTTTTTGTGCTTCTTGTAGTTGTATTGTTAGTTCTTCTTGGTATTGGCTTATTTTCTGGTTTTCTTCTCGTACTTTTTTGTGTAGTAGTTGTGATTCTGTGAAGTAGTTTGTGTCGTTTAGTTTGTTTATGTTGTGTATGAGGTTTCTTAGTTCGTAGGATTCTAGTGGTTTTTGTGTTGTGTTTTCATTGTCTAGTCTTATGTGTATTTTGTTTTTCTGGTTTTTGATGAATGGTAGTTTTCCTAGTTTTTTGAAGAGTGTTATGTATTTTTTGTTGAGGTTTGTTATGATGTATGTGTTTGGTATGTATTCTTCTTTTTTGATTAGTTCAAATATGTTTATTCTGTGTCCGAATTTATTGTTTATCTCGTTTAGTGATTTGTTTTGGAATATGTTGGTTATTAGTGATTCTTTTTGTCTGTCAAATACTTTTGTTTTTGGCATTTCTACTATTGCTATTGATTCTTGTGTTAGTATTGCTAGTGTTAGTGCCATGAATGCTCCCATTTTGCTTCCATAGAATAGTATGTTTGTGTATTTGTTGGTGTTTTTGTATTTGTATATTTTTTGGGCTATTTGTTGGATTATTTGGCTTATATTTTTTAGGTACCAGTCGTCCATGGTTCCTATTCCCCAGCCACCTTTTATGTCATCGTGGATGTATGTTGTTGGATCGTTGAAGTGGATTGTTGATTCTGTGAAGTTCCAGTCTAGTCTTTCATAGTATGGTTTTGTTCTGTCATGGCTTGTGTCTCTTATTGCATCGGGTGCTAGTACTAGTAGTTTGTCACTGTCATCTTTTAGGTGTATTTTGAATTCATAGTCTATATTGTTTTTTGTTATTGTTAGGTCAAATTGAGTGTTTACTGGTAGTTGGATGTTTGTTAGTTCATCTATTGTGCATTTTATACTTTTTTGGGGTGGTTCCATTGTGATTCACCATGTGATTTTTTTTAATCCTTTAAATTTTTTTTGTGGAATTTAAGTGTTGATTTACTTTTTTTCCATTTGTTATTATATATTTTTATTACTTGACTTATTTAAGTTTTATTTTTTAATCAATTTTATTTCATGTTTTGTTTTGGTTTTATATGTGTTGTTGGTTGTTGTTTTTATGGTTTTTCTCTTGTTTATTAAGATTATCATTATATATTGTTAATTACATAATTATTTATGATTAAATTTTAATGGAGGTTTTTAAGATATCTAAGTATACTAAGATTTTATGTTTAATTGCATTTATCATGATTTTTAGTGTATCTGTTGTTAGTGCTGAAGACTATGATGATGACGGTAGTTCAGTATCTAGTGGTACTTCTTATCATGGTATGGATTATGCTAGTTCTTCTGGAAATATTGGTAGTCCTAGTGAAATTTATTATCCTGCAGATACTCCGAGTTCTACAGATTATGAAAGTGTAATTGAAGATCATAAGATTAAAACAAGTCTAACTACAAATACCACTCATGAATATCTTGGATCTAATGTAACATTACATGCTATGATAGAAACAGGGGATAATTCTGTGATAAATGGTGAAAATGTAGCTGTGAAACTTAATAATAAGACAATTGGTAAGACAAAGATAAATAATAATGAGATAAATTATACATTTTATCTTAAACCAGGCACTTATAGTAAGACAAATTATACTGTAAACTATGTGTATGGTGGAAGTAACATCTATGAGGGTCTACGAGCAGATTCTCTACTTGTAGTAGAAGGATATAAGCCAGAAGTAAAAATTACTTCAAATAACGTATCTGGAAATTCTGTAATGATTACAGTAAATATAACTAGTAATTCCACTTATTCTACAAATGGAAATGCTGGAATAAAGATAAATAAGAAGTCCTATATGATAAATAACACGGCATATATAGTAAAAGTACGAAATGGAACTGCTACATTTACAATAAATACTACAAGTAAAATGGTTGGAAAAAATAATATAACCATAACCTATAGTGGAAATAGTAAAATAGCAGGTGCACGTGTTGACTTTATTAATGCATTAATTATTGATAATAACAATAAAAGTCAAGTAGTAGCAGTAGTAGATAATACTACAACAAAGCTTGGAGATACTGCAACTCTTAGAGCAAACTTTAAAACAATAAAAGGTATTAATGTTGTAAAACAGAAAGTAGAAGTTCTACTAAACAATCAATTACTTGGAACAACTAATATCATTAATGGAACAGCAACATATAAATTTAAAATATCACCATACAAGTACAGTAGTGGAAAATACAATATAACATTCAGGACAAATGAGACAAACTACCTTCAAGGCACACAAGCCACATCCACACTAACACTCACACCATATGCTCCAGTAATAAGTGTTACTACAACAAATGCATCATATATTGGAGATACAGTGAAAATAAGAGTAAATATAACTAATGGAACAGATTACCTGGCAAGAAGTGGAAAAATAGGACTTAAAATAAATGATAACACATATAAAGTAAATAACACAGCATACACCCTTAAACCTGTTGATGGAATTGTAGAATTTACTATAAAAACAAGTAAGTCCATGATAGGATTTAATCATATAACAATAACATACAGTGGAAACAATCAATTAAGCAGTGCTAAAACCATCATAAATAATGCATTCTACACTGAAAACAATACAGAACTAGTAAATAAAATAACAATAAACACACCACCAAAAACAGTACGTATGGGACTACTAAAAGTAGATGTGATTCTAAACAATAAAAACAACCGAATAAATGATGGAATAGTCACAATACTACTAAACAATACCATAATCTCAAAGACAGGTGTTAAAAACAATACTGCAACAACATACTATCAAGTACCAACAACATATAATGGAACATACAAAATAGAAGCATACTACACCACAACAGGAAACACATACTCAACCAATAAGACACAGACAAGCATAATAGTTGGAAAACCAGAAATAGGCCTAACACTCATAACACCAACTACTGCAGATGCAGGAAGCAATATAACAATAAAAGTATCAAACATAACACTAAAAAACACTAAACTAAACAATGGAACAATAATATACATACTAAACAATACCATAATTGGAAACAGTAGTGTGAAAAATGCAACAACAACCTATAAATACCTACTACCAACAACATTAAATGGAAAAACAAGTATCAATGCATACTACGTGGACACAAATGGAACCATAAAATCAGCTATGACCACAAACAATATAACAATAAAAAATAATAATACAGATAAGACCACAGGACTCTTTGTATCAATAGGAGCAGTTGTTAATAAAAATAATGTAACAGTATGGAAAAATAGTGGAATAACAGATGTATATGTACAGGCAAGAGCTTCAATAAATAGTACAACCACACTTGAAAATGTTATCAAGTTATGTAATAATACAGGTATACGTGTACATGCATGGATTGTATGTTTTAAGACAAGTGATGGTATAAATATGAATAGCACACAACAAAATATGATTACAACATTCATACAAAAAGTTGTAAGAATTAATGGTGTAGATGGAGTATGTCTTGATTATATTAGATACTCTGGTAGTACTTATGGCGTAAATAGTAGTGTAGTAACAGACTTTGTTAAAAAAGTAAACACTATTGTTAAAGGCTATGATAAAAATATCATATTATCTGGAACTGTATTTCCTGAAAAAGGTGCAACTAAAACATATTATGGACAGGATTGCACTGCTTTAAGTAATTATCTTGATGTGATTATGGTAATGGCTTATAGGTATGATTATAATAAAAACACGTCATGGATTAGTGATGTGACTAATTATACAGTAACTCAGTCTATAAACTCAAAAGTTGTATCTATACTTCAAACATATAAAACATCAAATGGAAGTTATGTGAAATTAAATAAAACAACACTTGAAAGTGATGCACAAGCAGCAGTTGATGGTGGATCTAATGGTTATGCATTATTCAGGTATGACTTAATTAATCAGTATCCATGTTCTGCTGATGAACTTAAATATGTTTAATTAGTTGTGTATTATAATTCTAATCCCCTTTAACTTCCCCCTTATTTGGGGCTTTTTTTATTATTTTTAATGATTAATTTCTAGTTTTTATAAGGATAATTTTAGTTTAAATCTTTTCTAAAAGAGAATATGAGTTAAAAAAAAGAGAAGAAGATAATAGTATTATTAATACTAGTTTCCAAATAGTTTTTCTGCTTTATGCATGAGTTCTATTATTTTCACATTAAATGGACATCTATCCTCACAGCCACCACATTCTATACAATCACTTGCATGTGCTTGGAGGTTATTATAGTGTTCTCGTATACTTTCAGGTACTTCTTCTTGTATCACTGCTAAATCATGATACTTTGTTATCATTGCAACATTAATATTTACAGGACATGGTGCACAGTGCCCACAGTATGTACATTGACCCTCAAAGGAACGTTTTGTTGACTTTGCAAGGATTTTATTATAATCTTTTTCTTCTTCTGTTGCATTATAATATTCTAGTGCTCCATCTAATTCTTTTATTGTTTTTATTCCCACAAATATGGATTTTACTGCTGGCCTTGATAATGCATATTCTATGCAGTGTACTGGTGTTAATGCTACACCAAATGGTGATTCTTTTTCATCGAAGAGTATTCCACCATCATATCCCTTCATCACAGTTAGTGCTGTATTATTATCTTCACATAACTGGTATAATTCTACTCTTTTTGGATCTATACTATTTAAGTCTGCAGTGTACTTGGAATTGTCTCTGTAGACTTCAAGATCTTCTGTTGCAGGCATTATATCAAATGCAGGGTTTATACTAAATAGTATTAATTCTATTTCTTCTTCTCTTGCAGCAAGTAGTGCTACATCTGCATTATGTGTGCTTATTCCTATGTGATGTATCTTGTTTTCTTTTTTTAGTTGTCTTACGTATTCTATGAATTCTCCATTCATTATTTTTTCATATTCTTTTACTTCATCTACATAGTGTATCATTCCAAAGTCCATGTAGTCTGTATTAAATTTATCTAGTAGGTCCTTGAATGATTTTTTTACTTGTGTCATGTCTCTTGTTCGTACATATTGATTGTTTTGCCATGTTGAACCAATATGTCCTTGTATTATCCAGTATTCTCTATCATCAGCTATTGCATTTCCGAGTTTTCGTCTAATATCTGGGTCAGACATCCAACAATCTAGTGAGTTAATTCCTTGTTTTTTACAGTACTTGACAAGTTCTGTTACTTCTTCATCAGAGAATGCTCCCATCCATTCTGCTCCAAATGCTATTTCACTTATCTTAATTCCTGTATTTCCTATTGTTCTATACTCCATTATTATTTAATCTCCCTTAGTTTACATGAAATCTATATATATTTAATATATTTTATTATTGGGTTATATGATTTTTGATTGTTGGAATAGAAATATATGAAGAGTAATAATGTTTTTAAAAAAAAGATAATTTGGTGGTTAAGAGGATAACTATTTTATCTAATAGTCATCATTTCTAGCTGGAAGCTTTGTTAATACTGCTGGAATACCAATTAGTGCAATAAATAATATTAATTCAACAGTAACAGTTAATGTTTCACCACTTAGTAATGTTGTTACAATACCAGAAATCCATATACATAATACTATTACTAGAATCACATACTTAACTAGTATTGTCCATTTATGTCCTAATTTAAGAAACTTAGCATTTTTATTAATACTTGGAATTATGTTTTCAAGACCATAAATCCATGCAAATATAATTATTTCAAGTATAACATTAAATACTACTCCAAAGTTATTAGCAAATGTATCTACAATACCTAGTAGGTCACCACCCATAGAGGTTGTATAAATTAAGGATATTATAAATCCTGCACCACAGACAATTGTAACTGCTTTTGAACGAGATAATGCAAATTTATCAGATATTGCAAGTGCTAATGGTTCTATAACTGATATGTTTGATGTTAAACCAGCAAATAATAAACAGAAGAAGAACAATGGTCCTATAATATATCCAAGTGTTCCCATTACATTAAATATTTGAGGGAAAACCACAAATGCAAGACCTGTACCTTGACTTACCAGTTGATCTATTGGAATATTATGAGTTGTACTCATATATCCAAGAATTGCAAATACACCAATAGCTGTAAATATTTCAAATAATGAATTTGCAATAGCTACTGTTAATGCATTTTTTGGAAGATCAGTTTTATCATCAAGATAGCTTGCATATGCTAGAGCTATACTCATTCCCACACTTAAACTAAACAATATTTGTCCAAATGCTGCTAACCATATATTTAGGTCAAATATTGCACTTAGATTTGGTGTTAATAGTTTAGCAATACCTATACTTGCTCCAGGAAGAGTTATTGCTGATAATACTATGATAATCATCATTACAAATAGTAATGGTATGAATATTTTATTAAATTTACCTACACCTTCATTAAGATTACGATGTGATATAAACCATAATATAAACCATACTATTACTACAGCACATAGTACTAGTATTGCTATGTGGAATAATCCTCCAGGATTTCCTGCATCTAATACTATATTTGTAAAGAAGTTATCAGGACTTGCTCCCCATCCCTTTGTAAAGCTTAGTGGTAGATATATTAAATCCCATGCTACTACACAACAATAATATGTTAATATAAAAAATGTTGGTGTTAATATAAACCATCCAAGGTATTCATATTTCTTATTTATTTCACGGACAATTTTACTCATTCCTGCTTTAAATTTGAATCCTGCTCCGTATTCAACAAATAGTAGTGGTATACCCATACATATTATTGAAACTATGTAGGGTATTAGAAATGATCCTCCCCCATTTGTATATGCAACATAGGGGTAACGCCATATATTACCTAGTCCTACTGCAGAGCCTATCATTGCAAAAAGAAAGCTGAGATTACTGTCCCATTTTTGTTTATTTTCTGACATGTCCTCTCACATTAAATATTTTTAAGAAATTATATTAATAGCATTTCTCTTATTGTATTTGTTGAGAAATTAAATATAATTACATATACTTTGTATATTTTAGATAATATAATTTAAGGTAAATGTATTTGTATAACAAAGTTATATTATTTATCCATATTAGTTAAGAATAAATTTTAATAAAAAAAGAGATATGAGTTACTATTTTATTTTAGTATTTTCTCATGCTAGTTCATCTATCTTATCAAATAATATTTTATATTGTGATAGTATTTTATCTAGTTTTGTTTTATTGAGCGTTCTTATTTCTATTTCATATTTAGTATCTGTCATATTTACTGTTAATATCTTTGTTTGTTCTTTCTTACTAAAACTATACTCTATTATATTTTTCATTTCATTATATTTTTCTTCTGTAAGATTATACATTCTATGATGACTTAACACATCCATTGCATGAATTATTCCCTTATTTTCAGTTTCACTACAATGAGTTATTGCTATTTTTGTATCCATATAATATGGTGTGTCAATTTTATCTGATTGCATCATTATATTTATTTTACAAGTAATATGATGTTCTTCTGTATTATCTATGATATATTTTAATGTTTTAAATTCTATGAGATCTGATTTTTCAAATAAATTCATATTCAACATTCCCATTATGAATGATTAATTATAATAATATTTGTTCTTTTTAATTAATTATTATATCTTTTTATATGAATATATGTATTGTATCATAATATGTTCATATTTTTTTATAAAAGTATTTAAACTTAAAACAAGTTATATAATTATATAGTTTTAAATTATTTTTTCAAAAATAGAGGTTGATTAAATTGGTTAAAAAGATTAGTTACAAGCCAATCGGAAAAATACATTCCATCTACAATAATTTAGAAGACCTACCTAAAAATTCACGAGATTTTGGTATTATTGAAGCCAGTTTAGAAGTAAATCCTGAATTTATAGAAGCTATGGCAGATTTAAAAGTTAATGAAGAATACTATGTTATATTTCACTTTCATAAATCAAAAGGTTATGATTTAACTGTTCCCCTTAATGGTAAAGGTCCAATGACAGGTCTTTTCTCAACAAATGCTCCTCGCAGACCAAATCCAATAGGCATTACTAAAATTAACATAAAACGAATTGAAGATAATTTCATAATATTCTCTGGTGTTGACCTACTTGATGGTACACCTGTTCTAGATATTAAAAATATTGAATAAAAAAAATAATGGGGATTATTAACCTATCTTTTATAATTTATGAATTTGGTTAAGCACTCCCTTTTAAAGTGGAAAGTGTATATTTTTTTGATGAAGTTAATCATCATACACTTCAATACATTCACCAGAACATGCATCTGCTGCTTGCTGGTATATTGATGCATCTTCTACTTCCAGTTCATCCATATCATCATCTCTTTGTGCACCAACCATTGTTGCCTTATCATCACTATCAAATGTAAATAATGTTTCATCTATTTCTACACAATTTCCACAACTTGTACAATCATCTCTTTCTAATACTATTTCTACCATTCTCATCACTCCTTATTATAATCAAAATAGTTTAATGTTTTTTTGATATAAATAATAGTTTATACTACAATTATATAAATAGTTTTCATTTTCACTGATAAAGTTAAATTGAATATAATATTATTATATATATTGTATAATAATTATGAAAAAATAGTATACAAAACTAATAAAATTAATTATAATTTAGAAATAAAACACGTCCCCAAAAAAAAGAAAGTAAAAAAGAGAATAATAAGTTATCTTATAAAGTTTGTAGGTGTAGGTTTCTCTGCTTCAGGTCTTGGAGTATTTTCAATAGCCTTAAGTAGCCATGCCATTTCATCAGCAAGAGTTCTCATAATTTGTAATCCTTCAAGATCCTCTTTTACTTCATCAGGAGTATTACCATGAACACCATTCCAGTACTGACTAGATACTATAGGCATTCTTGAAATACCAAAATACTTATTAAATCTATCATATGATGCTGTAGAACCACCACGACGACAACTTACAATACCTGCTGCAGGTTTTCCAGCAAATTTACTGCCTGCTGCATAAAATACACGATCAAGTAATGTGCATACTTCTCCACGTACACTCGCATAGTATACTGGTGAACCAAATACCACACCATCAGCTTCAACCATTTTATTAATTAACTCATTACAGATATCATCATCAAATACACATTTACCAGGATTTTTCTTACATGCACCACATGCAATACATCCACGAATTGTTTTCAATCCCATCCAGTATATCTCACTATCAATATCATTTTGTTTTAATTGTTGTGCTATTTCAGTTAATGCTGTGTAGGTACATCCCTTTTCACGAGGACTACCATTTACTAATAATACTTTCATTATAAATCACCTAATATTATATGTATAATATCTATATGTTCTTGTTAAAAAATAATTCCATTTCAAAAAAAAAGTATTTCATAAAATAGTCTGAATTAGATAAAAATAAAAGTCTAGTATAAAAATAAGAAAAAAAGTTTTAAAAAAAATAAGATGGGAATTTAGAATGGTAATGAAATATACCTTGTAACAGACCCACTAGTCCGCCAATTCACAGTACTACCAAATGTATTACTTTTAGATGAAGCATCACATTTATACCATGTGCCACCAACATATACTTCTGCCCATACATGACCTGTAACAAGACCACTACGGAAATAACATGTAGCATGACAATAACGTGCAGGTATATTGCAAGCTCTTGTAACTGCAATAACAAGGTGTGCTAAATCAACACAATTACCATACCTATTAGATAAAGTCTTTGAAGCACCATAACGTGTATTATAATAACCACTATATGATGTAATACTATTAATATATGTGAATATATACTTTGCAACACTTAAAGTACTTGAACCAGACATCTTATTTAAAATACTATTAGCTAGTGATTGAATATTAGAAGCCTTAATATTACAATTTGATGTAGATACAACATACTTCTCATAACCTGCTGGTACAATAATATTAGCAGAATTTGATAATCTTAATGTACCATTAGCCTTATTTGAGTTATAATAATTGTTTTCTCCATACACTACTGTAATTGTATATGATGCATCTCTGAAATTTGAAGGTATATTATAATTTAACTTAGCTACACCTCCAGATACATTAGCATATCCAACAGTTTTACCATTAATCTTAAATGCAACAGTACCATTCTTAACATATGCTCCACCACTAGTTTTTACTGTACCTATTAAAGTCACAGTTTTACCAGCCGCAGAAGCTATACTACTTACAGTTACACTGGTAGCTTGTCTTTGATATACACTTAAAACACCATTAGAACGGGAAGTTATATATTTACCATTTCCCCCATAAACTACAGTAATTGTATATGTTGAATCCTTATAACTTGTTGGTATTGTATAATTTAATGTTGCTACACCATTAGATACAGAACCATATCCAACAGTTTTACCATTAATCTTAAATGCAACTTTTCCTGAAGTTACACCCACATTACTACTTGTCTTAACAGTAGCCTTCAATAGTACATTTTGACCAGCATAAGCTGTTAGTTTATTTACTGATACTTTTGTACTTGTATTTGGTGTTAATGTTAAATTTCCATTGCTTTTTGATGATGCATATACAGAGTTTCCCCCATATACTGCGGTAATAGTATATTTAGTATTAACAAATGATGATGGAATTGTATAATTTAATTTTGCTCCACCACCAGATACACTAGTTTGACCTATAGTCTTACCATTAATCTTAAATGCAACAGTACCATTCTTAACATATGTCCCATTACTTAATCTTATAACTGCTTTTAAAGTCACAGTTTTACCAGGAGACCCTGTCACTGAAGTAACAGATGTCTTGGTAGTTAAATTAGTGCTGCTTGAACTGCTTTTAATTGATTTTGTCCCTGATGAAATAGAACTTGCTGTTGATGAATTGTTTAATGAACTTCCTGTACTACTAGAAGTAGTACTGCTAGTTATGCTATTAATTGTTTTACTTGATGTGCTACTTGAATTTATCTTGTTTTGTGTTGTAGCAGTTGCGGTATTACCAGTAGTATTCATACTTGAAGTACTACTTACTGATAAGCTATCTGATACACCCATATTGTTTATATCATTGTCTGTTGTATCAGTAGCCGCAGCTGATCCTATGAGTAACATTACTGTTACTACTAAGAAGATCAATCCATAATAACCCTTAATTATAAAACCTCCTTGTAATTATATAATCATGGGTATATAATTATTTTTTCTCTTCTAAAAAAATCGTTAGTTATCATACATTAATAACTAACTTACTACTATATTACTTTCTATTCACATATAAATATACCCCTTAAAAATAAGCTTATTTTCTAATTCTAATCCCTTAATTATATTTAAATCCAAATTAAGACCAACATAAATAGAAATATTAAATTCTTATCATACACACAGTTTTCCAAAAACATTAAACCACAAAAAACAAAAAAACACCACATAACCACCATTATAATAAACTATGAACAAACCCCTAAGACAAGCACCAAAATAACTTAAACCATAATGATTTATAATAAACATTATAAATAAATAGAAACCCATACACATAAAAAAGAAGTAATACAAAATAAATAAGAAAATAATACACAACAAGATTATTTAAAAAAATAAAACAACTTTAAAAACCATTAAAATCGAAATAAATACATATAAGAACTTTTAAAGTATAAAAAACATTGAAAAACTAAAAACAAACATTAACTACACAACAATATAAATACTAAAAACCCTATAAATAACTAACATAATATAATAGGTGATATAAAATGAAAGTAATAGGATTATGTGCAAGCCCAAGAGGCGAAAACAGTAACGTGAAAATAGCATTAGAAACAGCACTTGAAGCAGCAGCTGCAAAAGGTGCAGAAACAGAATTAATCGACGTTGCAAAACTACAAATAATGGGATGTCAAGCAGACAACTACTGTAAAGCACACGACGGAAAATGTGCAATAGATGACGACATGCAAAAAGTATACAAAGCAATCGAAGAAGCAGATGGAATCATCCTTGGAACACCAATTTACTTTATCGACGTAACAGCACAAGCAAAACTCGTAATAGACAGAATGTACTCATATTTCATGCACGAACCATCACAAGAACTTTTCTCCAAAAAAACATTCTCAATAATCACAACCAATGGTGCATCAGAAGAAGAAGTATACATGCCACAAGTTAAAGCACAACTTCAAGCATTCGGAATGCTCGGATTCCAAACAGGAGAAATAGTAACCTTATCTGAAAACAACGAACCACTAGCAATCAAAGAAAAAGAAGACCAACTTGAAAAAGCAAGAAAAGTAGGAGAAAACATAATATAAACAACTCTCCAACCCCTCACCACCCACTTCTAAAAAAACTAATTCTAAAAAAACTTCAAAAGTTTAAAATAATAAACAATTATAGAAAAAACAAGAAAATATGAAAAAATACATATTGAATTTAATGAATATATATGTTCATCAGTTCATTGATCTTTTATAATTAGGAGGATGTGTTTTATCATTATTTAAATATTCAGTAAAAGTAGTTGTTGTTAAATGTCTTCCTTTATCTAACATTTGTTTCCATAAACTATTTCATGCCTCTTCTGTGATTATTCGCTTATGATATGCTTCTATAAGAATATCACCTGTAGTAACCCAATCAATTTTAAACTTAGTAACAATTTCTATAACATCCCTTGTATTATTACTAGCTAATGTTCCATTATTAGCTATTGCTAATGATAATGCTGCTGATTCTCCTTTTCCAATATGATACTTTGTATAAGTACCACGTTTTAGTTCTTTGTTTATGTATTGGGCAGGAGTATTTATTTCTATTTCTTTAATTATTATAAATTTAGAGTTGATAGCATCATTAATAAGTTTATCAAATCGTTTATCTTTCTTTTTTTTCAAATTCTTTAAATACTTGTTTTAGGTATAATTATTGATTCAAATAAATTTTGAAGAATATTTATTTGATTAATAGTTATAAAGCAACTTAGACAATCAGTATCATAAATTATGGGAGTTTTAATCAATTGAAACCTCCTCTTGATCAAATACCAAATTATCATAAAAGGCATCCATCAAGATTTCTTCTTTTTTTCCATGAGATATTAATCCATAATCTTCTAATTTTTTTACTAGTTTTAAATAATTTCCTAAAACTACTTCATTATTTTCATAACTTTCATCATATAATTTTGTAGGATATCCTAACTCCATAGCCTTACGTTTCACATTATATTGTAATGTATTATATTCGGTTTTATTTATTTTTTTTAACAGTAATAATCTTTTTAAAAAAGCACTGTGACTAATTTGAAAATATTGTTCTGCTTTAATAATATTCTCCATATTCCATCCTTTAATCTCTTTTTCCTCATATTTTCTTAAAGCTGTATGTGGTAATAACAAACAGGAAGCAAATATATTTGCATTTTTTTCACTAGATTTATTAGGATAATCCCCATTTTTTTCAACTAATAAATGATACAATTCATGAGCCAAAGTAAAACGTTGTCTTCCATAAGAATGATTCTTATTTATGAAAATTATTTTCTGATTATTTTCAGATTCATGACAACATCCACTAAAATCATTATCAAAATTTAAAAAAATAATTGTTAAATCTTTAATTTTACCTAACACTACAGCAAATAGATCAATAGAATCATCAACAGATACATCCCACATTTCCCTACATTTTTTTGCTTCTTCATCTAATTCCAAATAATATTTAGGATATTTATTCATTTAATCATCGATCTCCTTTGCTATTTCAGATAAAAAATCTAAGTTTCTTACTAATTTATTCATTTTTGCAATTGTATGAATATTTAATTTTTTCACATTCTTTCTAAAATTATATTTTAATTGAACACATGTTCCTTTTCCTTCTAGTATATAATCTTCAGAACAATTATATAAATCACATAACTCTTCTAATGCATATACAGTTAGATTTCTCTCACCTTTTTCTAATTTGGCTATATAACTTTGATCATAATCTAAATAGTCTGCAATCTGTTTTTGAGTGAAGTTATTTTCTTCTCTTAATGACTTTAATCTTACCCCAATAACTTTCATATTATTCTCTTCCATAAATAATATTTTGTCATATTTTTATTATATAATTTTTTATAATTAAAATGACAATAAATATTTTTAATATAAATTTATATAAGTTTAAAAAAGTATAATCAATTAAATCTACAAAAAAATAAAATTATTATTTAAAATATGAATCAATACAAATAAAATACTTAAAAATATAATTAACAATATAATTTAAAAAATTAACATTAAATTTTCAAAATAATCCCTTTTATAATTAAAAAAAATAAATTTAAAAAAATATAACTAATATAAAACCATTTATTCAATTAAAAAATAAACAACAATATAATGACAATTATACCAGAACAAGTACAAGACAATAAAATGATAAATATAAAAGAATCCAACAAAAACCATAAACATGATACACAGTTTGCAAAAGCATGTTTAAGAAGTATAAAACAATATAAACCATATTATATAGTAGCAGACAAAGCATATGATACAGAACCAATACGCAAAATAATAAATGAAGAATTAAACTCATTTAATATAATACCAATCAAACCCAATCAAAAACAGGATTATACAGACTTAAAAGTACAACATTATTCAGATATCTAATATATCTAAGACAAATAATATAGAATTAATATTTTTTTCTAGTTTAGACATGATAATTTAAATTACTTATTTTTTTCATAATTTTCAATTGCATTATTTAATAAGTCTGCTACTTGTTTTGCTACTGCAGGGTGCATAATTACTTCTGCTTTTGCAGTTTTAAATAATTCTAAAGTATCTGAAATATCTCCTGTTTTTTCTAATTCTTCATTGAATAAAATCAAACGTATATTATATGGTGTTGATGCTACTGCACAACCAGTTATATGTATTTCAGGTAAATCTTCAGGAATTAATATATTGTTTTGTTTAATATTTTCTTCATTCAATGTTATTACCTCCTTAAGTATATATTTTAATTTCTTCATCAGGATTAATATTTAATTTAAATAAAGTATCATTGTTAAACTGTGTTTTTGGATAAGTTAATGAATATTTCCTGTGTTTCTGAAGAAATTTCCTAATCCACAACCATAGAACTATTTTGTCTTGAATATTCATTTGTTTCAATTAATCCTAAAGCTAATGCACGTTCATCATTTTCATTTAATTTATATCTTCTCATAGATTTTTTTTCAACTGTAATAAGTCCAAGTTCTTCAAGTTTATTCATATGAATATAAACTGTTTTTTTAGAAACTTCTGCCATAGTGGATATTTCTTCTGCTGTAAGAAATTGTCCCCATTTAGATAATAATTCTTCCATTATTTTTATTCGTGCAGTTTTTCCAAATAATTCTTCGAGTATCATGATAGTATCCTTCTTTTAATTTTATAATAAAATCATATTCCCTCTAAACACAATTTTTTCAATATATTATATTCATATATTACAAGTATTAATAAATATTTTTTACTTTTTTTACATTTTGTAAAAAATTTCACTATAATCTTTCTAAAAAAGTTATGAAATATATTCTTAGGACATTGAAAATGTATAAAACAAAAAAAATACACTGCATATTCATAAATTCATAAAAAAATAATTCAAATAAAACATGAGTATAATGAATAAATTATTGTAAAATATACTTATAAATTAAATAGATTATATATGAACTTTTTTTAGATGTTTTATTATGAATATTGTCATATTATTCTTTTTGTATCTAATTTTAGTAGTGTTAATATAATTAATCGAAAGTTGTAAATAATTATAGTTTACTAATATTTGTATATATTTAAAAAAAATAGGATGTTATAAAAATATGTTATCATATTCAGTACATAGAGGAAATTTTATTGCGAAAAATAGACTTGTAAGATCAGCTACTGTTACAGGTTATGCTGATAAGGAGGGTTATTTAAATGATAAGGTATATGAGACTTATCATGATTTAGCATATGGTGGTGTTGGAACAATTATAGTGGAGGCTAGTATTCTTAGTAATTGTAGAGGTTATGAACATTTTCCAAGAATTGATTGTGATGAAAGAATAAGTGAATATACTCGTCTTGCATCTGTTATTCATGAAGGAGATTGTCTTGCAATAGTACAATTAACTCAAGCTAATTATATTAAGGATAATAAAGAAGTAGATGTTGATAATTTAAGTACTAGTGATATTGAACAGATTATAAAAAATCATGCTGATGGTGCTCGTCGTGTGAAAGAGGCTGGTTTTGATGGTGTTGAGATTCATGCAGCTCATGGTTTTTTATTAAGTAGGTTTTTAAATAGTAATTATAATCATCGTAGTGATAAGTATGGTGTTGATAATTGTACTATTTTAGGTGAAATATTTACTGCTATTCGTGATGTTGTAGGTTATGATTTTGCAATATGGATTAAATTAGATACTGTGAATGCTGATAATGGAATTACACCAGAGGATTGTGTGAGAACATGTAAATACTTATCGGATATGCAGATTGGTGCTATTGAGCTTAGTTGTACTCCATCTATTGTTGCTGGTATTAAGGCTTATGAAAATGAGGGATATAATAAAGATGTAGGTATGGAAGTTATGAGACAGGTGTATTGTCCTGTTATTCTTGTTGGTGGAATACGTAGCTTGGAAGAAGCTGAAGAGGATTTATTTGATGGTTTTGAAGCTATTTCATTATCCAGACCATTGTTATGTGAACCTGATTTACCAAATAAATGGCTTGGTGGAGATAATACACCATCTAAGTGTATATCCTGTAATTTTTGTATAAAAAATCCTGGATATGGTTGTGTTCTTAATAAGTGATTTGTTTAAATCACAATACTACCCTTTTTTTGAAATACCATTATAGTTTGTATTCTATTGAATGACTTGTACATGTTATTTGACATCCATCATCAACTAGTTTTTCACCTTTTATTAAATTGAAGTATTTGCTTAATTTTGGTGATGATTTTTTAACAACTTCGTATTTTACAAGTTTGCCTTTTTGTTTATCTTCTATAACCACATCATATATTTGTTTAGGATTTGTCCAACATATACTATAGGAATATTTTTCTGATTCGAGTAATGTATGTTCAAATATAATAACATCAAATGTGTATAATAATTCTATTTCAGATATGTTTTCTGCATCTTTTTCTATTCTAGTATTTTCTGTTTCTTTACTTCCTTCACTCATGTAAATATGCCTCCTTCCTGTTTAATAGCATTTATATTTTATAATTATTTATTTAATTCATAGAAGATGTTTTTTTTCACTTTTATTTATATTGGAGTATTAACTAAAAAAGTATTTATATTATTTTAATCCAATATGTTATTAATCTATAAATGTTTAGTTTTAATAAGTGAATGGAGGAGTATAATCTTGAAAAGTGAACTATTAGTTCCAATAACATTATTTATCATTGCAGTTGCATTAATAATTGGATTGGGAGTTATGCAAAACCAAGATGATACAACAAATAATACAGAACATGTTGTAGAAAATAATACCATGGAAAGTAATGTGTCTATAACAGGAACAAGGACATTAAATGGTACAGATAATTCATATATTGTAACTTATTCTAATGGGTATGTTAGACAATATACTAATGGTACTTTATCACATGTATTCTGGCAAAATGGTTCTACAGTAAATGAAAGCTTTTCATTATACCAAGCTGATAAAAATACATTAAATCGTTCTTAAACCCCATTTATCCTTTTTTTAGTTAACTTTTTTTATTAAATAAAATCTTTATTAATTTAATTCTATATATAAGATATTAATTATATTGGAGTGTTATTCTAATGAAGATTGCAGTATTTCCAGATTGTGCAATGATAATTGAGCATATTGTTAATAAACGAGGACATGAAGTTTTATCAGCTACTAATATTTCAGAGGATGATTTACGTGAAAAAGATCCATATGATGATAGTGATTTTGATAGAAATGCACCACCATTTAATATGGAAGGATATAGTGTTATGACTGGAAATAAGTACACCTCTAGTGAAGTTCCATCAGGTGTACGTGGCAGATTATGTTTATATGATAATATTTTAAGTAATGCTGAGGCTACAATTATTCTTGGTAGAAAAACTAGAAAAGCAGAGCAGATGTATAATACCTTGAATAATTTAATATTATTTGGTGGAGGTACTGGTTGTTATAATACTTATAAGATTATTATTAAATATCTAAGAAAAATGCATATTCCATCACTTTACTTGGATTATCCTAATAATAGGGATGAATTAATTGATATGATAGGTAGTATTAATAATTTTCTTGATGCTTTGGATAATAATGAGTATGGCCAGTATATGAATTCTACTGATAATATTAACTGTGATAATAAGCCCAATAGTAGTAAAATAAGTGTTGATGTATTTAGGGATATTGTGGATAATTTATAGATTATTTTTTTTATTCTCTTTTTTATTTTTTTGGTAATGTGTTGTTTAATTTATTAATTAGTACTTTTTATGTATTATTTTATCTTTTTAGTGGTTTATACTTGTTTTATAAATAGTTCTGTTTTCTAAATTACTATGTTTTTCATCATGCAAAACAAAATACTTATATAAGAAGAAAAATAATATTTTTAAATATAAAATAAAATGTATTTCAAGATGCAAAACAAAAATAAAAGAGTGATAAAAAAATGATATTTGATAAAATAAATGTAAAAGACATAATAAACAAAGGAATAGAAAGAGAAATAGAACTAACACAAAAAAGACAAGAAAAAATCAACAAAATAAAAGAATCCATGGACAATGGAGATCTAAAAGAAATCATAGAAACACCAGAAATACTATCATACATAGATATAAACAAATACTACAACAAAAAAGCAGATGAAAAAACAGAATTCCTACTAAAACAACAAGAAAAATTCAATGAAACATATGATGCAATGACCAATAATGAAAAAGAAAACTATATAAACAAAATACTAAGCTGTGATGTAGACCTAGATTTAGATGAATTAAGCAAATTCACATCCAAACTAACTGAAGATGAAAAAGAAGCACTACAACAAGTAATAGATTCTAAAAAAGATCTATACAAAGCAAGAGCAAACCTAGTTAAAACCCTACTTAATAAAGAAGAAAAAACAGTAGATATCACAGTAGAAGATGGTAGTGAAGAAAAAGAAGAAGATAAAGAAGAATAAACAATATCTTCTTCTAAAAAAATAATCACAATTTAAAGAAAAAAAATACACTAAAAAAGGAAAGTAAAAATACAATGTCAAATGAAGAAATAAAACTAGTTCCACTAAAAAACATAGCACTAGTATTCAATGGACTACCACTATCAAGATATAGAAAAACACTAAACTTAAAAAAATATTCAATCATATCCTCATCAAAAAACAACAACATAATAGACCTAAAAGAAAACTTCACAGACATAATATCAGAAGGTTTAAACCTAGAATTTGCACCAAACATAACAATAAATCATGTATTCCAATTCTCAAAGGAAATAAAAAACAAAATAGATAACAAACCACAAGAAAAACAAGAACACACCATAGAACAACTCTACTTCAACCACTTCCAATTCAAAGAAGAACTACTATCCAAAGAATTAGATGAACTAAAATACAAGAAATACTTCCTACATGAAAATGATATAATAATCAAAACACAACAACCAAACACAATACACTACAACCAAGGAAAAACAAAAACAAACACACCAGGCATAATATCCTCAGGATATGCTATAATACGATTAGATCCTGACTCATACAACCAATACCATCCCGACTACATATACCAAGCACTAAAAAGTCCCTACGTAGCAAACCAGATAAGAAAAGCAAGTAGTGGAACAAGATCAATACTATCCATAAACAACCTAAAAGAAATAAAAATACCAATACTACCCCTAAATAAACAATATGAATACACACACCTCATAGAATTAATTGATGATAAAATAATCAACCTATCCAAGATAATAACAGAAGAACAAAAACTAAAAAACACAATACTCACAAAAATACTTGAAGAATCCAACTTCAAAGGTGATATTGATGACTAATACAAAAAAATACAACCACCTACTAGACCAAATAAACAAAATACAAAAAAGTACAGGAATAAAAACAGAAATCACATACTACATTACACTAGAACTACTCTTCTACAATACAATAACAAAACCTGAAAACACATACCATGTACAACCTGATGAAACAATCTATGATGAAACACAAGATAAATTCTACCTAAATACACTAAACAACAACTTCAACAAAATAAGAAAATCAAAACAAGTATTCAACAACATATACCTCATAGAAAACTACAACATATACAATAAAAGTAGACTAGAATCACTAAACACACTATACAAGGAAATATACAAGATAACAAAACCATTAAACTCAAAAGAATCAGAAATACTCTATAAGACAATACTAAATAATACACAACACAAACCAAAACTTAGAAAAATACAAGAAAACATACAAGTATTCAAAAAAATAGAAGAAAAACTCATAGAAAACCACTTACAAAAAGAACAACCTAAAATTCTTGAATACAACATGACAACAAATTCACTTACCATAGATTACCTACAAAAAAATAATATTAAATTAGATGCCTATGTTAATGACATAATTGAATATAGCTTAATTTTAATGCTAATTACAATTAAGAACATAGATGAAGAACAATACAATATTATACCTAGAAATAATCTATTTACTGATACACAAAACACTAAATATGATATAATATTAAATATTCCAGAAATCAAACATGACAACTGGATACAAGATATAAAACAAGATACAACAGATAATAGAGAAGATCTACTTAACATTACATCTTATAAAACAATTCACCAATACCTAAAAGAAGAAGGTATTCTCTTATACATTACAAAAGAAAATTATTTATATACTAATAACTATGAA
Source organism: Methanosphaera sp. WGK6 (assembly GCF_001729965.1). NCBI lineage: Archaea > Methanobacteriati > Methanobacteriota > Methanobacteria > Methanobacteriales > Methanobacteriaceae > Methanosphaera > Methanosphaera sp. WGK6. The sequence continues at coordinate 28,562 of NZ_JRWK01000009.1, forward strand.
GAAATAAGAAGAGATTTAACAGAAAACCACCACATTACAAGCATTATTTCAACATCAAAACAGATAAATAAACTCTTTGGAAAACAAGAATACATATTACTAATTAAAGACAAAAACCGTGAAGATAAAATATATTTCATCAATATTAACTACCAACCAACAGATAAAGATATTGATTATCTCATGGAAATATATAATAAACCAGAAGAAATAACAGACATGGCTCACTTAACAACAATAGATGAAATTAGAGAAAATAATTATAATTTAAACTTCACAAGATACATTAACCTATATCATAAGAACAACATCGAACTAAACAATATCATAAACAATATCAATGAATTAGAAAAAGAGAACCTGGAAAAAAATAAAGAAATTAAGAATTCCTGTGCAAAACTAGGAATTTATTTATATTAAGTATAATATAAATAGTACCATGATATATCATACAATATATGACTTAGGAATAAGTGAAGAAATACGTTTTATAAACGATTATCTACGTTACTTCATCAAATATTGTAATAATCATCAAATCGGACTATATAAAAACGAGTACAATGTATTACATGAGTGCACTCATTATTTTGAAGATTTACTTGGAAAGAAATTAACGGAATTAACTGATGAAGACCTAAGTGATATACCTAAAACATTAGATTTAATGTGGTCAACAATAGTGAATCTAACGGAACTATACACATTAAATAACATACATGTGGCGCTAGAAGAGCCCACATGTATAATTAATGATAAAATTAAATCAATTCTTGAAAAAGATTGAATTTAACCTCCCATATTTTTACTAAATTTTATTAGAATTATTTTATGTAAAAATTAGCTATTTTTAACTTAATTAAACAAAAATAAGTTAAATTTTTTAGAATTAGAATTATTTTATTTTTTGAAAAATATTTTTAAAAAAAAGTTATTGTAATAGTAAATAACTAATTTAATTATTCACTACTACTTTTTTGTCCAAAGTTTCCTCTAAGACGTCTGATAAATAAGGTTGCCCAGGTTAAACTTACTAATCCACCAAGTATTGAACCTACAACTACACCCCAGTAAATACCAATTTCTCCCATTCCCATTACTACACCAAATAAGTATGAGAATAGAACTTCAAGTAAGAATGCTCTGATAAATGTTAATATGAATGATGTAATTCCTTTTCCAACACCTTGGAACATCATAGCAGAACACATACCAAGACATACACCATATATGAATAAACATATTATACGTAATAGATTTGAAATTAATGGTGCTAGAGATGCACTTGAACTATATGCAAATACCATACTAATTTGTGGTGCAAATATATAGAATAGTATTACCATTACTGTAGTTACAAGTAATCCAAGTTTAAGTGTGTAAACAAAGGAATCTTGTAAACGTTTGTAATCCTTAGAACCATATGATGCGCCTACTACTGTAAGTAGTGCTGTACCGAATCCCATGAGTGGAATCATTGCAAGTTGAATTAATCTGAAACCTGCTGTATATGTTGCTACTGCTATTGTTCCTGATACTAATACTAATAAGTAGTTTTCAATCATACCAAGTACACTGAATATTAGGTTTTCTGCAGTTGATGGTACTGCTACATTTAATATATTACCTACTAATTCCGTACTGTATTTGAAGTTTTTAAATGATAAATCAAGGTATGTATCTTTTTTGTAATGCATCCAATATAATAGTACAAGACAGCTAACAAATCCAGAGAGTACTGTTGCCCATGCTGCTCCATCTATTCCCCATCCAATTATGTATATGAATATTGGATCAAGAATTATGTTAAGTATTGCAGTTATTGCCATAGAGTACATTGCTCTTTTAACGTCACCTTCAGAACGTAGAATTGCAGTTCCTACATTACTGTATATGAATACTATCATGAACATGAATACAATGTTTCCATAGGATAATGCGAGATTTAATGAACTTCCAGCACCCATTAATTCAAGAATTGTTGGAAGTATAAAATACATTATAATAGAACCAAGTATACTTATTATTAATGTTAACAGTAGACTATGTAGTGCTGCATTGTTTGAACCTTCATAATCTTTTGATCCGATGAATCTTGCAATAAGGCTGTTTGCTCCAGCTCCAATTCCATTACCTAAACCTACAAGTATCATAAATAATGGTGTTATAAATCCTATTGCTGCTAATGCATCTGCTCCTAGTCCTGCTACCCATATACTGTCAGCTAGGTTGTATGCCATGATTAAAAACATACTGACCATCATTGGCCATGCTAATTTCTTTATAGCTGTTTTGTAGTCACCGAGTATTAAATCTATATTACTATTTTTTCCTTTTTCATTTTGGCTCATATATAACCTCCATTATACTTCATCATCTGTATTATTTTCATAAATTCTATTGATTTTTCCAGAAGTGTTATTAAGAATGGATATATTTCTTCACGGGAACTATTACTATTTTTTAATATTTCATTTTCTCTTTGTAGTATTCCTTCATTAATTTTTCTAATTAAATTTGTTCCATCGTGTGTTAATCTTATCTTATTTTGTCTTCTGTTTTTATCATCTTCGACTCTTTCGATAAGTTGTTTATCTTCAAGTGTTCTTAAATTTCTTGTTAACAGTCCATTATCCATTTTTAAGTCTTTTGCTATGTCTTTTTGATGTACGAATCCTCGTCCATTTAATTCCATTAGTATTGGAATGTCTTTCATAGCTATTTCTTTATCTTTTAGTTGATTGTTGAAATAATTCAATTGTGATTTAAATAACATTAAAAATAGAAATGTGACTGATGTATATTTATCAAAGTGACAGTTCAAGAATTTCACATCACTTCTTTTACAATATAATATTTATACTTCAGAATATATATAATTATTAAAAATATCAAAAATTGAAAATATAAAATATTTAGAAATATAAGAAAAAATTTAAAGAAAATTAGTTTAATTGGATAACATCATCTACTATATTATCATAAACAGAATAATATTCATAATTAGATTTAATATCATTTAAAACCTGAATAGATTCTCTATTATTAGATAAAAGATAAGTTAATTGCATGAATTCTCTAATAGTATCATACTTAAAATTAACATCCATATTATCATCCAATGTTAAATCCATATGTATTTCTTCTCGTGAATCCTTTAAAAACTGATTATGAATTTCTAACATTAAATCATCAGTTATAAAATTACTTAAAATATCTATCACATCTTCTGCTAAATATTTACCAAATAATATAGCTTCCTGAATTAATTCATCAGTTAATACATATTCTTTCTTATTAGCTCTGATTAACTCCAGTAATTCAATAAATGATCCATAACTATTATATTCTGGTGGTAGAAAATAATTTTCAGTAGTATGTGCTGCAAATTCATTAATTAAAATCATGAGAGGTGTATAAGTAGTACAATACCATGTGAATGATTCAATAATAACATTTTTCTCACAATCCAACACTCTAGCCAATATTATTCCCATTATTTCACATATAATATGATGGGTTAATTCATGAATTATTGTAGCTATTAACTCAGATTCACATATACCATGGGTTAAAAAGATTACATTAGCACTATAATGGCCAACATCCCCATCATCTCCCTCATAGACACATGTTACGAAATTATTTGCAATACGTACCATTTTCATAAAACAAGAATCATCACTATCGTAATTTAAATCATTTACTGAGGATATAATCTCTTCTAAAACATCGTTATAGATTTTTTCCTCTACTGAAAAGGCATCAATCTTTCTGAAAACATTTTCACTAAAGAAATCATTAAAAGAATTAATTAACATTGATTTTTTCCTCTACCCCAGTTTTTTGTTATAATATAATTTATAATCTTATAACTATATAAATAATGTATAAAAAGACTATGAGAATATTTATATGAATTTTAATAATAAAGAAAAAATAATCAATTTATTAAATATTAATAATGATGAATTTAAATATATAACTGATTTAAATAAACGAAATCTTGTTTTTGAAGCTATGATAAAAGACAAGATAGATGAAGAAATTATAGAAAACAAATGCATACTCATATTACAGAAAAGTACCTTGAAAATAATTAAATTCTCCCTTGATGAAAATAACTGGACAGGTAACACATTAATTTATTATAAATCAATTGATTTAATAAATACATTGATTGTTAATGATACTAATTATGCTACAATACATGTTGCTTCTATGAAACTATTATTAGAATTTAAAGATAAAGAAGTAATGCATGAATTCTACAAAGAATTAACATACAAAACAAATACATTAAAAGAAAGAAAATTTATATAGGAAGTTAAGAATATGACTGTTATTATTAATGAAGATAACTGTAATGGAGTAAGTAATTGTGGAGCTTGTCTTGAATCCTGTGTTCTAGGCATGTTAAATGTAGTTGAAGATAAACCTAAAGCTAAAATACTTGGCTGTGTAGATTGTGGATTATGTATAAATGCTTGTCCAAGCGGTGCTATTGAAAAAAAGAAAAGTGTAATATAGTTAAAACTACTAAAAACACTTTATTTTATTTTGCTTATTGTATTAAATTACATTACAAACTTTTTTTAACACATTCTTCACCCACTTCATCAAGTCTTGACGTATCTGTAGCTTGAATATTATTCTTTTCTAATTCATTTTTAACAATGGAAATTACCGTAAAATTCCAATAATATACGATTAACTATGATTTACTATTAACACTGTTTTTCATCACTAACCATATCCATGATAAATATAGAAAAAAATAATTGTATATTATATATATTATTAAAAATAAAATTAAAAAATAAGTAGTTAAAAGTTTAAAGGAGTTTCTAAAAATGGATATCAGGACAATAGAAGTTATTCCAAAACAAATAGATATTGACATTATAATTCAACACTGTAAATGTACTTATAATAATAAAACTGTTGAATTTAAAGTAACACGTGATGAAAATGGATTATATGATGACATACTATTTCCTACCTCAAGTGGTGAACTAGATTTTGAGTATAGTGGTGAAGATATTAATGACCCAGACATACAACTCATACTAGGAGCAATAGATCAAGGCGAATACATTCAACCACTACGAGCAGAAGCAATTGGAATGACATTTCCAATGAATCATGAAAGTATCAAACCAAACCACTATGATATGCATTTTCCAGCACCATACTACCTTGATGAAGAAGGAGAAATTATAATAACACTAATTCGTAATGAAATTGTTATTAAAGACCAATAACCTACAAATCTTTTTTTTATTAAATTTTTTCATAAGCACTTAACATTATTCTTAATAAAATTAATATTAACATACTAGAAAAGATAAATACTATAAATAAAATCTAGAAGATGTATTAAATGAATTGGAAAAAATATTTTGATGAAACAAGACTAGAACGTGGCTATGAATATTACAAGAAGGGGTATGTATATGATATTGTTATTAATAATAATTTAGTAACAAGTAAAGTAGAAGGATCCTATTATAATACCTATGATGTAAGTATAACATACAATGATGATGAAATTGAGTCAATGTATTGTACATGTCCTTATGCATACAGTAGTGATAATTGTAAACACATGGTAGCAACACTCCATAAAATGGAGGAAATAAGGAAATCCAAGAAAAAAATAATTAGTCCGGGAAATAAAAATAACCAATTCTATAATACACTATATGATCTTAATGAAAATGATTTGAAAAATTATATTTATAATAAATATAATCATGATACTAATTTCATATCTGATTTTTTAAATGAATTTCAAAAAGAATCCGACTCTAATATAGCATACTGGGAAGCAGTGTCAACATTAAATAACCTTTTTAACGTAGATATGAAAGAATTATATAATTATAGTGAGTATTATGAGGAAACACCATTTCATCAGTTGCTTGAATCATTTATTGAAAAGGATATAAGATTACTTTATAAACAAGAGAAGTATGTGGAAGTACAAGACTTATTATATACAATATATGAAGAAATTGCAACAAAAGAAGATATTGATTTATATATAATTATAGATGATATTTTAGCAGCCTGTGATAGTTATTTATCAATGATAATTGAAGTACAGGATAAGATAGAGCAGGATGAAACATTTAATTATATTACAAATAATATAAAATATGAATATAATCAATACACAACACCACACTTAGCACGAATTGGTATAACATATTATACTACTAAAGATTACCAAAAACAACTTGAAAAAGTATTAGATGAACTAATTGAAGAAACAAGTAATATATCCGAAGAAATACTACTCTTAAAGTATGAACTTATGAAGAAAATGAAATACCCTATAAAAAATCAGGAAAACTACCTACTAAAATACAAAATGTGTCCACAAATACTAGAAATATTAGTTGATAAACAAATTAAAGATAAACAATACCAAAAAGCAATAGACCTACTTGAAGAAAAACAAGAAACTCATGAAACACTAGAAGACACAGAAAAACTAATGCAATTATACCTCAAAACAGACGACACAACACAATACAAAAAACAACTAAAAAAACTATTATACAAAAACATACCTGAAATGAAATATATCCAACAACTAAAAAATGTATGTACACTAGAAGAATGGATTATAGAACTTGAACAATTAATAACAAATTACACTAAAACACACCACTATGAATTCCTAAATGAAATATACATAAGTGAAGAAAGATATGAAGACCTATACCAAAATATAATAACAAATTGCCCCATAGATTCCATAGACACATACAGGAAATTCTATGAAAAAGAACATGGACAGGATATAATAAAAATATATGAAAAACTAGTACGTGAAGAAGCAAAAACAGCAAAACATAAAGGAGCCTACTTAATTATAACAAAATACCTTAAAAACATGCTAAAATACCCTGAAGGAGCAAAAACTGTAAAACCATTAATTAAAACTTTAAAAAATAAAAATAAAAGAAAAAGAGTACTTATAAAAGAATTAAATGAAATAGAAGAAACTTTATAATACTATTCATAAAATTCTTTTCTTCTTAAACTAGTATAATACTTAGACTTCCTACACATACTACTAGCACTCAAATCAACATCAGCAAATAATAACTCCTCACCAGTACCAGCTATTGCTATTGTTTTTCCATTATAATCAGAGACTACTGATTTACCATAGAAATTCATTTCATCTTCAACTCCAACCCTATTACACATTGCAATATTTACACTATTTTGAAATGCTTGTATTTTTATCTCCCATTCAAATAAATCTTCTGGTTCTTCTGTCGTATTTGCTGTTGGTATGATTATAAGCTCTGTACCACGTAGAGCTTGAGTTCTTATACTTTCAGGATAATGTCTATCAAAACATACAACAATACCTATCTTACCAAATTGTGTGTTAAATACATTAAATCCTTCCTCTGATGGTGTGTAATAGTCTTGTTCATAGAACTTTTTACATTGGGCTATATGAACCATATTTTGTTTTCCAATTATTTGTCCATGATTATCTATAAGTAGACTCATATCATAGTATTTACCATTATCCAAGATATAGAAGTTAGGACTAGCATGAATATTATTTTCTCTACATACATCACACATTCCAGTTATATATTCTGAGTTTAATTCTATTGAATATTGTTTTTTATCTAATTTCATGTATTGTGGAAAAAATTGTGTTAGTTGTACTTCTGGGAAACATATTAAATCAGCATTAGTTTTAGCTGCTCTTCTTATTAGTTTTAATGATTTTTCATAGTTTTCATCCATTGATTGACTCATACTCATCTGTGCTAATGCTAATTTCACCAATATCACCTATTCATCTAGATTAAATTCTCTTTCAAGTCTTGCATATAATGTATTATTATCAAATGCTTTTTTTGCTTTATCTCTTATTTCTGGTGGTAAATCCACATGTATTCCACATTGTGGACATTTAACTGTTCCTCCTCCACAACCATATCCACAATCACATTTTCCAGCCCTTCTATGATCAAATTCACATCCACATACATCACAGGTTAATTGCATATTTTATTCACTTTCCTCAAAGTTTGATTCTATTGTTTTTATCATGTCATATATTATCTCATTTACTGGTACTTCTACATTATTTTGTTTTGCTAGTTGTATTATTTTCCCATTTAATGTGTCTATTTCTGTTTTTTGTTTCTTTTTAATATCTTGTAGTGTTGATGGTTTATGATTATATGTGTCTGGTACTAGTTTTGAATAGAATTCTTTTTTATAATCATCACTTGTTTTCCATAGTGTGGAGTAACCTGAGGCAGTTATTACATTAAATATTTCATCAATTAGTTTATTCATTATATTTATGGAGTAATTATTTTCTGTTAGTTTTCCATAATTTACGTCAAGTATAGCTCCTAGTGGATTTAATGTACAATTGTATAACATTTTTGCCCATAGATATTTATCTATATCTTTTGTTGTCTTGGATGGTATTCCTGATTTATTAATCATTTCAGATATTACTTCTATATCTTGTGTGTCTTGATTTTGTAGTGATCCTATCAGTATTGGTTGAGTATGTACTGTTATTTCACTTATATGTCTTTGAGGTCTTGTAAATCCTGTTATTACTCTTGCACAGTATACTCTTGTTTTGTCAAAGTATTGTATGTATGGTTCATCATTTCCAAATCCATTTTGGAAGATAATGATTTTAGTATTTTTTCCAAGTATTCTTTTATTTTCATGTAATGCTCTGCTTATATCATTGTTTGCTGTTGTTTTGCTTGTTATTAGTATGTAATCAAATATATTACTTGGTATTTCCTCATAGTTTGTATATACTGTGAATTTATTACTATCATATTTAAGATGATTGAATATTCCTATTCTTTGTATTCCTTCTGTTTTTATTGCTTGTGCTGTTTTTTCTCTTGCATAGAATGATACATTTGCTTTTTGTGATATCATTGATGCACCTAGTGCTATTCCTATGGCTCCAGTACCAATTATTAATATGTTCATGTAATTCCTTCTTGTATTACTATTTTTTTCATTACTTATTTTTTTTGATAATTTATGACTAGATTATTTATATTATTATCTTAAACTTAGTAGAATAAATAATTATATAATATATGAAATATATACATTTTATTAGAATTTTTCTTAAATTATAACAATTAATCATTATATAAAATAGGAGTAATTAAAAAAAATATAATTATAACTACTCATTAGGGTGAAGAAAATGGATAAAGAATATAAGTATACCTTAATTAATCAATCAGATATGGATTATAAAAAAATAATGCTTTATTTGTATAATACACTTATACGACAAATCATTCTATGGAATCTTTCAAAAGAAGATATATATGGTTATAAATTAATGTCAAAGATAGATGATTTTTTCAAGACAAGTATTGAATTAGGATTACTACGTAAAACAAGACCTAGTAAAATATATCCCATATTAAAGGAGTTACGAGAAAGAGGTATGATTGAAAGTTATAATGGAATTCATGAAAATAAAAGAGTACTTATATATCACCTAACACCAAAGGGAAGAAAGAATCTTATTATTTTTAGACAAGGCCTATCTAATATCATGAATAATGAGAACATGCACGATTTCTTTAAATTTACTTTTGGCATAGAATATGATATTATTTATGAACAATAAATAAGAAGAGAATTAACTTATCCAATTCAATCTTATAAATATAATTACTTAAGAGAATAAATAAATTATTAAAAACATTAAAAGGGGGATGTTCTATATTATTATGAAACATAAGTCGGGAATAATTTTATTAATAATTATCTTATTAACAATTCCCAGTGTAAGTTCAACTACTGTCTTTCTAACATCAGATAATGTAGGTGATAGTAATAATGATTTATCCATGTTAAATTCTATAAAAGACTATATTGAAGAGATAAGTAATGGTGAAATAGAAGTAATTATAGATAGTATGGCACCAAGTCCTGGTGAGGGAACAAGAGCTATTGAAAGTAATGCTGATGTGAGTGTGAATCTTGCAGCAGTAGATGCAGCTAATCTAAACTTACTTGTTAATAAAACATATAGTTCACAAAAACAGGTAATTTTCGTAAATATGGGAAATCTTGACTTAACTAGTAATACTTTTGTAAGAAGAGCATGGGATGATAATTATTCTAGTATGAACTTTGCAGGAATACATGACCCTGGTAAATTTCTTAATGATGCTCAGATAACATATATTCAACCATTACAAGAATATTCTGATGCAGGAAGTGATGGTGTTCTTACAAGATCTACTGATGAAATAAATCAGTATATAGCCAGAGAAATTGTGAATTCAATTAATAACTATGATAGTTCAAATAAAACATATGATGTAAGTCTCATAGAAACACATACTCTATCACCATCAGTAATGGCAAAGGCAAGTTCTGAAGTAATGGATAGTGATTTATCCATGAATGATACATATAACTCATATACTGCACCACAGGTATTGTATATGGCTGCTTCATATCTTAATGGTACAGGACTAGAAGAACCAGCAAGTTATAATCCACCAAGTAATCCTGATAAACATTCAACATTTGCTAAAAGTTCTTATACTTATTATGATTATATTGCAATTGGAACAAAGGTAAAGGAATTCATGGATGTGAATGGGAAAGCTCCTGACTACATTGAATATGATGGTGCACGTATAGGATATTATGATCTTGTTTATAATTTTGCTAAGATAACTGAAAATCATACAAGTAGTAGTGATATGGACTTTGCAAGGGAGTATAATTTTGTTAAAGTAAATGGTGATTCTCTTATTACTAAATTAACTCCATTTATTGGAATTGGTGCATTACTTGTTGTAGCATACTTTATTATTAGGTGGAGAGCTAGAAGAAGATATTATAGAAAGAGAAGAAGATAATCTTTTCTTTTTAGTTTTTTATTGATGTTTTAATACCTAATTCATATGCTTGTTTTATATACTTATTTTCTCTTGTTTTATCTAGTTTATCATGACTTGCACTTGAGAAGTAAGTGAATTCTGTTTTTTTAGCTTTATTATTTATTCTATCTGTTTTGAATATTGTCTCTAGTGCATCTATTTTTCCATCTGCTTTTAAATCTTCATAGTTACTACCAGTTATTATTAGAAAGTTTACTTTGTTTATTGTTTTCATTGTTTCCTTGTTTTCTTCTATGTGGTATCTGAATCCATGTGTGAATACTCTTGTAAACCAGCCTACTAGTTTTGCTGGTGCATCCATCCAGAATAGTGGAAATATGAATGTGAGTATGTCTGCATTGTTTATTTGTTCTTGTTCTTTGAGTATTGTTTTATCTTTTATTGGTTCTAGTGTGTAGTTTGATTCTCTTAAATATTCTTCTTCAGTCATATCTGGATTGAAATTGTCTTCATATAAATCAGATATTGTGTATTTTATATTTGATTGTTCTAGTCCTTTTATATAGGATTCTTTTATTTTATGTGTTAGACTTTTTTTACTTGGATGTGTGTATATTATGTGAACTTTCATAGTAATTACTTTCCTATAACAATAGTTATACTATATAACATTATATAATATGTAAAATATAATAACTATATAAAGATATTAACTCTTTTTATTAAATAGGTGATTATGATGAGTAAAGATACAATACTCGGATTTGGAGCAATGAGACTACCATTAACCGATGAAGATGACCCTACAACAATTGATGAAAACAAAGTAAAAGAAATGATAGACTACTACATGGATAAAGGATTTAACTATTTTGACACATCATATGCATACCATAATGGAGCATCTGAAACCATACTACGAGAATTACTGGTAAAACGATATCCACGTGAATCATTTAAAATAGCAGATAAAATGCCAACATGGTTACTAAGTAGTGCTGATGATAATCAGAAATTTGTTGATGAAATGCTAGAACGTCTAGGTGTGGATTACTTTGACGTATTTCTCATACATAACATTAACCAAACATTCTACCCCTTAGCTAAAAAAGTAAAAACATTCCAATACATAGAAGAAATGAAAAAAGAAGGAATAGCCCATAAAATTGGAATAAGCTTCCATGACAGGGCAGAACTTCTAGAAGAAATACTAGAAAAATATGGAGACATATTAGATGTTGTGCAATTACAACTAAATTATCTTGACTGGAATAGTACCCTTACAGAATCCAGGAAATGTTATGAATTATGTGAAAAATATGACATAGAAGTAGTTGTAATGGAACCTATTAAAGGTGGAATACTCGTAAATCTTCCAGAACAATTAAATGAAAAATTCATACAATATAATACTACACCAGCACAAATGGCACTTAACTTTGCAGGAACTCCACAAAATATAAGTGTAGTATTAAGTGGAATGAATTCTATTGAAGATTTAAAAGAAAATTCAGAAGTATTCACTCAATTTAGTCCTATTAGTAGTGAAGATGAAAAATTCCTTGAAGATATTGCTAGAAAATATCAACAACTTATAGCTGTACCTTGTTCTTATTGTGGGTACTGTTTAAAAGAATGTCCAAAACAAATACCAATATCAGATTACTTTGAATATTATAATAATTACAGTATTCATCCCGTATCATCAATAGCTGCCTTATATATACAGGAAACTGCAGTAAAACCTGCTGCATCTGAGTGTATTGAATGTGGTAAATGTTTAAGTATTTGTACTCAGAAAATAAACATACCTGAAAAATTAAAAGAAGTAGTAGATTGTTTTGAAAAACAGAAGATTAAATCTAATTTAAAATAAATATTCTAACTTATTTCTTCTTTTTCAAATTTAAATAAAAAGTATATAATAATTTAAATTTTTGTTGGACGTATATATTTTTTATATACAACCACATTTTTCTTAGTAGAAATACCTGATTTAAGTTTTAACACTACTTCTATTTTATCTCCAAAGTTTTCTAGAGTGTATTGTTTAGTATATGTTCCATCAGTATCTCTTTGATCCACAAGTTGTTTATTAATATATAACATACATACTCCTTTTGCAGGAATATTACGTAAATCATTGAATCTAGCATTAATATTTAATTTACCATTTTTTATTTCCATGTTAATATCATCAATTACTGGTAGTTGTATTACTTCCTCATTGATTATTGGACAGTATGCTGTGTCAAGATATCTTTCTGTAATTATTTCTATTACATCATCTGGTTTATACCAATTTATTAAATCTTCATTGAAGTATCTACAATCATTATAGTAGAATACTTCCCCATAGTATGCTTCAAGTGGTATTATTACTCTTTGTGAACTTGCATCTCCTAGTATGAGTAATTTTTTATCAGTCATACTTTTTGGATTTTTAATATGTTCTGATGCTCTTGTATTACATATCTTGAATTCTTCTGGTATTTCTTCTTTTAAGTTAATTGTTTTATCTTCTATTAATGTCACATTTTTCGTAGATATGTGTAATTCTTCTTTTAATTCTTTATCATCGGTATAGGACCAATTTTTATCAGATAATAAATCCCCTTTGTAGTTATCTATTGTTTCAATATTTAATCTATTGAATAATTGTTCCAAGTAGTAATCTGAGTCTTCTTCATCATGTAATCTAGATAATATGAATGCAGTTATTTTTATTCCTGCTTCCCTGTTTATTAGAGTATCAGTTACATCTGTATCTTTTTCATCTAATACTTCTAGTAAGTCACATGCTACATCCAGTAAGTAGTCAATATGTCTTTTAGGATAGTTTGTTTTGAATGGTAATTTTTCTTGAAGTAATATGCTTTTATCTGGAACTACAAATAACTCATATTGTATGTTTTTATTATCAAAGTAGTTTTGTTTTGATTCTTGACTTTTGATGAATTTGTCATAATTTATGGTTTTCTGATATGTGTTGTCATAATGTTGTCTTATTTCATTTGTAGAATCATTTACTAGAAATAGTGCACCATTTCCTAGTAGTGTGTATTTTAGATCTTTGAAGTAGTCTTCATAATCAGTTATTGTTTTTTTTGGAAGTACATCTCCATCTAACATGTCTAATATATTTTCATTTGATATTGCATCTTGTATTTTTTTTATTATTTTGAGTTCAACCATGACAATCACTATATTTTGTGTTGTGTATAGTTATTTAACTATATTTTTTTAGTTTTCAGGTTAAGTTATCCAAGTTTAACATTCTTTAATTTCAGTTTATATTTTCCATTAGATTATATTAATTTTATCCACATTTAAATTAAAAATATTTTATCTACTATACTTTAAATTTATCAATAATATAATTATTTTTAAACTTATTTTTAATCTTTGATTTTTAGATAAATAGATGTATATTTAGTATAATAATATTCTAGATAAAATCATTTTTTTAGAATTACTAAGTAGAAAATATAACTAATAATTAAAACACATTGGATTTAAAAAAATCATATAAATTGTTATTTTTATGAAATACTCTGAGAATATATTTTACATTCCAAAAAAAAATTCTTCTGGTATTAAACAATCACTTTTTTTATGAAAGCCAATCCTATAACAAAGAATAATCCTTTTATCCAAGTATCATGTAAACACTCATATGCTTTATATACCACTAAAAAGTCATTGAGTTTAGATTAAATAAATCCACTACATATTACTCAGTAACAATTCCTATCAAATATATTATTCCTATACTTGATATATTATATTTAATACTTTAATATCACATCAACTATAAATCTTTTGAATATATTTTTATAAGTACTTTAAAAATACAAAAATCATTAATTATTTAAAATGAATAAGGATACTAATTATAATCATAATACATGAAAACATGAAATAAGTAGAACATCTGGAAAAAACTTTAAAATCAAGCACAATATCATGATTAATACTATTTTAAATTACTACTTTCCTTTTTTAATAGGATTTATTAAACCAATTAATCCTATTTCTAAAATGTCCTGATAATTAGTATTTTCTTTTCTGCATTGCTTGTATTCTTTTTTTCTCAACTTTCTTATAACTATCTGATTTATACTTATTTTTTTGTCTATTTGTTTTACCTAATGGAATTACTGTAACTAAGTCTATTTTATTTCCTTTACATGCTAGTACTACTTTTATTTCTGCATAATCCTTGTTTTCAGGTGCTGGATAAATTACCTCATACATATTTTGGCCACTTGGCTCATATCTTATTGGATCTTCATAAAATATCGTATCTACAATATACTCTCTTGATATTCTATTGTCATCAAGTCTTTTGATGAAGTGTTTGTTTTCAAAACAAAACTCGATATTTCCTGTATCTCCTATGATAAAACTATCAAATGCATCCATTTTTCTTGTCTCCTTGATTATGCTAAGTCTATTAACTATATTATCCTCTAGTACTATAAAAAACTTAGCTTACATATACAATATGAATATTTAGTATAAAAAATATACTAGTAATTATATTGAGGTGTATTAATGAATATTACAAAGAAAAAATATGACTTCTGGGCAAATATGGTTTCAAGAATTTGTGAGCCACCACTTATTATTATTCCCATATTTTTAATTATTAATTATTTTATGGAGAAGAATAATTTTTTAGTAGTTGAAGGTATAAGTTTTATTATCACAACAGTTGTACCATTACTTGTCATGAGTTTTTGGATTAAATATAAGGGCATGGATAAGGATTTTACTAATAGAAAAGAGCGTGGTAAACCTCTTCTTATAACAGTTCTGTTTTATTTTATAGGAACATACTTATTATGGTTTATTGGAGCTAATAGATTAACTTGTGCTTTAATGTTATGTTTTGGTATAAATGCATTAATTATTGTTTTAATTAATACCAAATGGAAAATTAGTATTCATATTATTGGTCTTGCAGGTCCTATTGTAGCATTATTATTTGTAAATCCTCTTGGATGGATATTGGGACTACTTATACCTATTGTAATGTGGAGTAGACTTACATTGAGAAAACATACATTATCTCAGCTAATTGGTGGATTATTATATGCATTTTGTCTTAATACTTGTGTATTATATTATCTTACAGGGACTGCTACATCTAGTTTAGTTGAAATTGTTTGGATTTTACTTGCAATTGTTACACCTATTATCTTTTTATCTGTTCTTGGTGTTGTTGATAAGAAGAAGATTCATGGTATTAATGATAAGATAATTATGATTGATATGCTTATCTTTAGTATATTGTTTATTGCATTTTCACCAGCAAATGCTTTGATGACATTTATTTTATGCTTGGTTGTTTCTGTACTTATTGGGTATTTTAGTAGTGAAACATTTGTTTGGCATAAAGGTTTGTATAAGATTATGAATTATATTCATTAATACTTATTCTATTTTTTTTGAAATTTTATGAAAATAAGTTATTAAAAAAGAATATTGTGGAAAAAGTGATTTGTTGTATTTATTTATTTGAGAGTAATGAGTCTAGTTTTTTATTTCCTGTTTTGTAGAATGTTATATTCATCACTTTTTTATTGTTTTTGATATCTTGATTTAATTTGTATCTTGTTATTCTATCTGGAATTAACATTTTTATCAGATTCTTTTATTTTTTGTTATTAAAGGTATCCTATTGTTATCATTAGTTGTGTGCATATTAAAAATATTGTTGGTACTGCAATTAATGTAAATGCTGCAATTAGGCTATATTCCCCTATATCTATGTCATTATTTATTATACTTTTTTTTGGTTCGAGTGTTTGTATTTTATTTCGTTTTATTGATTCAAACATTTTTTATCACCATTATTTATTTTATTTAAAGATATCATACATTTTAATTCTATAAATGTATGTTTTCATACTTTTCTTATCTTTTTTTGTTAATATAAAGGGTCTGTAAGAGCATGTGATAAGTAATGAGAGCACATGATAAGTAATCTAAGTGGAAGTGATAAGTATTCAAAGGGGTTCTGAGAAGTAATAAGCAGGGGGTCATGATAAGTACTACTTAAAGCATGTGATAAGTAATAATTGTAATAAAAAAAGAGATAAAAATCATAAAATAAGAGAAATGAACCTTGAAAACAAAAGAGCATCTGATAAGTAATACTACAGAGGGTATGATAAGTACTACGAAAAAGTAATTAAAATAAAGAAAAATAGAATAAAAAATAAAATAAAACTTAAAAAAAGGAAAAATAAAACCATAAAAAACACATCACTAAACTTAACAAACACAACAAATAAAAAGTTTATATGCATTAATTTTATTAATCAATGGAACATTACAATGAAACAATATAATCAAATTATTCTACTCATGGTACTTGGAACCTTTGGAATTCTAAGTACAGAACTAGGAATCATAGGAATACTGCCTCAAATTGCCCAGCACTTCAATATAACAATAGATCAAGCAGGACTATTTGTGAGTGTATTTGCAATTATAATTGCAATAACAAGTATATTCATACCACTACTTGTAAGTAATCTTAACCGAAAATGGCTATTTTCAAGTGTATTACTAGTATTTGCAATAACATCACTAATAAGTGGATTTACAACCAACTTCTACATAGGATTACTTTGTAGAATAATCCCTGCAATAATATATCCAGCATATTGTAGTTTAACATTTGCAGTAGTAGAAGAAATTGCACCACCAAGTGAAGTACAAATGGGAATAAGTAAAGTACTCATGGGAGTTAGTGCAGGAAGTATTATTGGAGTTCCAATAACTACATTCTTTGCAACAACAATTGGATACACTGCAGCAATGATTTGGTTTGCAATTATTAATATAATAGCAGCTATTGCAACAATGATATTCTTCCCAGATATGAAAGGTACTGTTATGACTCATAGTTCACAGATAAAATCTGCTAAAACAAAACTATTCTACCTGTCATGTCTTGGAATAGTAATTCTTGTAACTGGTGTATGTATATCCTACAGTTATATGTCTGAATTTCTACAATCAGTAACACAGATATATGATACAACACTTACATTAACATTATTCTTGTTTGGTATAGCTTCTCTTATTGGAACATGGACTGGTGGAAAACTTCTTACGAAAAGTCCGGATAAAACCGTTGTAATCTATCCAGTACTATTTAGTATAATATTACTCATGCTTTACATATATGGTCATGTTACAATACCAACCATTATTTTTATGATACTTTGGGGAGCATTTGATGGTGTTCTTAATAATATCATGCAATATTGGGTTGTATCAGCAGCACCACAAGCACCCGAATTTGCTAATGGAATGTACTTTAGTATGCTGAATATTGGTATAACCATTGGTACAAGTATTGGTGGTGTATTGATTATGAACTATGGTACTATGTCTATATTCATAGGATCAGTTATTATTCTATTATTCTCAGATATATTCCTATATATGAGAGTAAGACTGTATGAAAATATCATATAATAAAAGATGATTGTATGAATTTCATCTCATCCTCTTTTTTATATCCTTTTAGGAAATTATTACTTTTAACTTAGTTTTCACATTTTTTTTAATAAAAACATTTATAAGTAATAGTAATAAAAATATTAATTAAAGTATTAATAATACTTTTTTGAAAATAATTATTACTTTGGTGATATTTATGATTAATGCAGAAATAATAAGACAATATATTAAAAATAAAGACCCTATAAGCGAAGAAGACCTTATAAAAATAATATACTATGATAGTCCAGCATCGTTAACAAAAACAGAGATAAAATCTGTGCTAAATCAACTAGTTAAGGAGGATAAAATATTATTAACACATGAAAATGGTATAGCCACATATAATTATATTAAATAGAAAAAAGCCTATTTAGAAAAAATAACCTCCATTCCACATATCTCCCTATAATATAAATAAAGAATGTTCGCTAAAAATAAATTTATTCCCATAATTCTTATTTAAAATAGAATTAATATTAACTCTTTTCAAAAGTTAATTTTGAAGTTTAGTTAACGAGTCTCGGCCAAAAGTCATAACTGTAAGAGTATTCTCATATTTCAAAGTTCATTTTAAATGTGAACTAACTGATAAATGAATAGGCCATTTTAATCAGAAATATTATTTACTCATTAAATTCAAAAAGTAGTTTTGACCGACACTCTAACCTAGAAAAAATTAAAAATAATGGGAGTTTAAGTTATTTATTTTCAAAGAATTTATTTCTTGTTTCTACTATTGCTCTAATGTTTTGTGATGGTGAAAGTGGTGCAATCATACAACTTGGTAGTAATACATCTACTCCTTTTTCTAATGCTTCTGTTACATCTTCTTCTACTTCTTTTGGAGTTTTCATGAATAATGTGTCTGTTGTGGATATGTTTCCACATATTGCTGTGTCTGCTCCTATGTCTTCTCGTACTTTTTTAGCATAGTTTATATCTACATCATCTGCTATGCTTATTCCATCATATCCCGCACTCATCATGTTTGCTATTTGTGCATTTGTATCCCCACATATGTGTAATACTATTGGTATGTCTGTGGCTGCTGTTAAGTCTTCATGGAATGGTATGAGTAATTGTTCATAAATTTCTGGAGCTACTAGTTCTGGTGTTCCATTTGGTTCATATAATACTATTGCATCCATGCCTAGTTCATTGTATAATTCTATTTGTTCTATTAATCCATCATTTATTGCATCTAATGCATCTTCTACTACATAGTAGTCTTTTGATAGTTTTTTAAGAATTCCTTCTATTCCTAGACATTGTCCTAGTACTGTTAGTGGTCCACTCATTGCTCCAACTATTGGTATGTCTTGGTCTCCATATTCTTCTTGGAGTATTCCTGTTGCTTCTATTAGTGCTGGAAAACGTGCATTGTGTATGTAATCATCCGGCATTTCAAAGTCTTCTACACTGTCAAATGGTGCGTGAGTTATTGATGATGAGTTGTCATGGTCTGTTAGTGCTACGTCACATCCTATTGCATCTGCTTCAAATCCTAGGTCAAATGGTAGTACCATGCTTTCTAGTCCTACATATCTGTATGCTGATGATGCTATTTTTGCCATTTGTTCAGCGTCAGTATGTCCTGTTGGAAATCGTACCCCATCTTTTTCCATAAGTTCTGTCATACATGTTGCTGGAAATGATCCTGCTGGTGTTATTTCTGATTCATTTTTTGTTAAAGCATTTATTAAATTGTCTTTTAAATTTATATCTTCTATATTCATTGATTCACCTTTATTTTATTTAAATATGTGATTTGTAATTATATATTTTTTTAAATAATGTAATAACCAAAAATTTTGCTTGTTTTGATTAAATTATAGGATTAGCTTGGTTTAATTATATACTTTTATAAAATATAACAATTGTTATAATTCCTAATATACTCTATACTTAGAAGACATTAATAAATATTTAGGAATATACTTTAAAAAAAATATTAAAAATTACAATACTTTCATTAATAGTTCAATCATATTAGAACTTATGAAAATATCATAAAAAAAGAAAGTTAAAAAAAACAACTAAAATTCTAAATTATCAACATTAACAACCAACTTCTCTGCAAGACTATATGTTTTACTCATAGGCTCATAAGAAAATGTTTCATATACCAGTACAGGTATCCCCGAATCATTTATAGGAATAGTTATAAACTCAGGACTTGTACGATACTCAGGAGCATAATACTCAATATCATCCATATTAGAAAGTAAAATATTCATGAATTTCTCAGAATTCTCATCAAAGCCAGGTGCAAAAAGAAAATTAGTCTTCTCATACTTACCAGGACCTCTAAGACCCTTATTAGCATGAACATCCATCACAAAGGTATACTTATTATCAATTACATGTTGTGCTATAAATTCCCGTGCAAGTAATTGTCCACTCATACGACCCTCAGTTGCCTCATCTACCTCATAAACATCAGTATTATAAATATAATAGCAATAATTAAGTTCACTAGACTTATCAAGTACTGTTTCAAATAAAGCTCTATGAGACTTACTCTCAAGGGGATGCATACCAATAAGATAAGCTATTTTCACACAAGAATCCTTATTTCCATAGGGTCCATGAATATGCACAGTTCCTAACTCATTTTCTCCAAGTAATATACCATCATACTCTTCTGATTTTACTTTTGCAAGACTTGTTGGTTCTTCAGGATAATCTTCATCAAACATTTATTTTTCTCCATACCTGTATCATAAATTACTACTTATAATATTATATATAAACATACTTCTTATAAAACCACACCTTAAAATTAAATTAGATAATACAATGACCTTCTTCATAGAATTAAAAGAACAAGATAAAATACTAAAACAGAAATACAAATATAACACAACTCCACGAAGGAATTAGAAAATTAAAAGAAGATCTTTTCAAAATTAAAAAAAATAGAATGATGAATATGAATACATATTGAATGTATACTATTATCCACCTTTTTTCATGTTTTTATACTTACAGTAGTTGATTTATATTGACTATTTTCCAGTGTTTTTATCAAATAACTAGTATTTCTTGGATAGATTCTATTTATTACCATATTTATTTTTCCATTTACCACATATTTGTTAGATATTACTATTTTATTGTTAACTTTAATTGTTATTGCCGTGTTTAAAGTTACCTGTTTTCCATGATTATCATTTATTATTGCATTTATTATTGTTTTATTGTTCTTTTTTGTTATCTTAGTATTTGTTATCTTAGTTGTTGCTTTTTGTATTGTTAGAGACATTGTTATTATTGATGGCTTGTATTGTGTATCTCCATTGTATCTGATTGTGAGATTTTTTTGTCCTGCTGTTGGAAATATAATAGGACATTGTACTTGTCCATTTTTCACTGTTTTTGTTGCTACTTTTTTTCCATGAATATATATTGTTACTGTTCCATTTGATACTTTTTTGTTGTTTGCATCTTTTATTGTCATGTTTAATGTTATATTATTTCCTTTAACGGGTTTTATTTGTTTTAATGTCGTTGTTGTGTTTATTTTTTGTATATAGAGTGTTATTTTATTTACTGATGGATTATATTGTGTGTTTCCATTGTATCGGATTGTGAGATTTGTAGGTTGTGCTTTAGTAAATTGGGTGTTGTATTGTATCTTTCCATTTGTGATATTCTTGGTTATTGTTTTTTTACCATTAATGTAGCATGTAACTGTTCCACTTGAAACTAGTTTTCCATTATAATCTATTATTATAGCATGTAGTGTTGTAGTTGTGTCTTTTACTGGGTTTGTTCTAGTTATCTTTGTTGTTGTGTTTATTTTTTGTATATGGAGTGTTATTTTATCTACTGATGCTTGGTGGTTGTTATCACCATTATATCTGATTGTTAGGTTTCTTAGTCTTGCTGTGTCAAATGTTTTATTGTATTTTACTTCCCCATTTTTTACTGTTTTTGTTGTTTCTTTTACTCCATTTATGTAGTATGTGGCTGTTCCATTATTTATTTTGTTTCCATATTGATCTTTTATTATGGCATGTAGTGTTGTGGTTGTATCTTTTACTGGGTTTACTTTTGTTATTATTGTTTTTGTTGTTTGTTTTGTTACTTGTATTGTTTTAGTAATTGTACTTGTCTTGTATTGTGTGTTTCCATGATATGTTACTTGTATAATATGATTTCCTGTTTTATTGAATTGGTATTTGAGTATTGTTTGTCCGTGTTCTATTTGTGTGTTTAATTCTTTTTTATCTATTTTTATCTGTGTTGTACCATTTTCTATATGGTTTTTGTATGTGTCCTGGTAGTTTATTGTTATTGTTGTAGTAGTTTGTGTTGTTGTGTTTGTTGGTGTTATTATCATGTTTATTGTGGGTCGTGGATCTATTATATTTACTTGGAATTGTTGTATTCCATCATAGTAGTTATCTGTATTATCATGATATATGGCTGTTATATTGTATGGCTGTGTTTTGTTGAATTTGTATTGAAGTATTGTTATTCCCTTTTTTACATTATTTGTTATTTTTGTGTTGTTGTTTATTGTGTATGTTACTTGTCCTGTATTTACTGGTCTTTTGTATTGGCTTGTTATTTGTAGTGTTATATTACTTGTCTTGTTTACTTGTGTTACTAGTTTTCCTGTTATTATATTTACATATTCTTTATTTGTGTTTTTCATTGTTTTTGTATTTATTTGTGTTGTATCATGTTGTGTATTATTTATTTCATGATTGTTCTTTAGTTGTGTGTTATTTGTTATATTTGTACTGTTTACTGTGGTTATACTTGTTATAAGTAATATTAATAGTAGTAATAGTAGAATATATTTTTTAGATATCATTTTATCTTCCTGTCTTTTATTTTTATAGAATATATGAGGGACTTGATTTTAAGTGTATGACAGCTGAAACTAAGTTCTTGTCCCTCAGTTATATTATCTGTATGATAGTAGCATACTAATAGAAAAAAAAGGTTAGTAAAAAAAATAAAAGAAGGTGTTTATGGAGGATAAACGGGGTTATATTACTTTTAGTGTTAAATGTTCTGCATTGGAGTAGTATTTGTTGTTTTCAAGTGCTTTTATTGTTATATCATATGTTCCAGTGTTTATGTTTGTTGGAAGTGTGTAGTTATATGTGAATTTACCATTGTTTGTTGTGATTGTAGTTAAGTTAATGTTTGCTAATTGTATATTGAGTATTGTGTTTGTTGTGATTAGTTTATTGTAACGATTTGTTATATTTCCTATAATTACTATTTTTTTATTTGTATTTGTTGTAATCAGTGTATATGGAACATGTAGGAATTGATAGTCTTTAATTAGGGAGAGGGTTGTTGTTGAATTTCGTGCAGAGTAATTAGAACTTTCATCAATAACTAAAGTAAGAATATTTCCAGAGGATTTAAGATTATTGAATGTATAATTATATTCTAGTTTTCCATTAGTTATACTTATATTTGATACTATTGTTTTATTATTGAGTAATAGTTTTGCTTTAAGTGTATTTGTTACTAGTTTATTATTATAATCAGTTATTGTTGCATTAATTTGAGTAATACTTCCTATTACTAATTTTATGGACTTTAATTGTATTCGTAGTGCTGTTTTATATACTGTTATATTGTATGTTCTATTTGTTGTGTTGTATATGTTATCTCCTGTATATTTGTATGTTAAATTATGTTTTCCAGCAGTTAAGTTCATATTACATATATAATAGAATTTTCCATTTTTAATACTTGTATTTGCTACTTTTATATTGTTAATGTATACTTCTATATTACCATTACTTGTGTTTATAACATTCCTTGTTATGCTATCTGTTATTGTACCATTGAATACTATGTTGTCTTTAAGATTTATGTACTTGTTACTTGAGGATATATATGTTCTTCTATTGTTTAAGGTCATATTTATTATACGAGATGAGCTTGCATAGTTCTCATTTCCATGATTTATAATATTTACTGCATATGAATTATTTATTAGCTTATCATGTAGTGTGTAATTATAACTTAATATACCATTTATGAATTTTGTTGTGAATGAATCTATTATATTAGCTGTTGTTGTGTATATTTTTATTGTTGCTGTTGTATTTGTAGGTACTATTTTACTATTTGTATCATATAATGTTGTGTTAAATAGTACTGAATTTTGTTTATATGCCCATAAGTTTTTTTGATAAATTCTCGTGTATTGTCCTCCAACACGTAATATACATGTAGCACTTGTTTCAAGGAAATTTGTACTATTTTGTGAGTAAATACTTAAATTATAATCCATAGTTGTAATGTTTGCTGGAATTGTATAGTTATAATATAATATTCCCTTCTTGAATACTAGATTTGTTTTATAGTCTATTATTTTACCAGCATTATCTGTTATTTCTAGTTTTGCAGTTATATCTTCTGTGATATTTGTATTATAGCTTGTGATTGTTGTGTTTATTTGTATTGTTTTTGATTTTTGTGCATATATTGTAGTGTTTCCCGTGAATTTCATGTATGTTGTTCTATGATATTCTGTTTTTGTTATTGTTGTAGTGTTTTGTGCTGAATTAAATATTTTTGTACCATTATATATTACTTTGATTGTGTAATTTCCTGCTTTATAGTTATACATGTTATATGTGAAGTTTACAGTATTACTTGTTAGATTTATACTACTTACACATAGTTTATCAACATATAATTGTACTTGTGACTTGTTTATTGTAGCATAGTTTGTTGAGTATATGGATGCAGTTACTGTTAATGTACCATTTCTTCGAATACTTGAATATACTCGGATTGTAGTGTTAATTTTAGAGAATATATAGTTTTCATTATTATATGAGCTTTCTGCAAGTATACTAGTTCCATGATAGTTTATAGTTAAATTATATGCTTTTTCTGTTGTGATAGTGCTTGGTAGTTTTATTAATGCACTTCCATTAGTGACTGTTGAATTTATAGTTATATTGTTTAATGTTGCAGTTATTAATCCATTTACTGTTTTGTTCCATGCTCGTACTGTGGTGTTTATTATTATGTTTTCATTTTCATCTACTGTCCATGATCTAATGGTTGTTGTAGTACTTGTTTTTTGTACTGATAGATTTACTGTGCGTGTTGTGTTAATAAATAGGTCGGTTCCAGTGTATTCTATTTTAAGGGTATGTTGACCTACTGTGAGTGTTGTTGGAATAATGTATTCTATACTTGCACTATTGTTTTGTACTAGTCTGCCACCAATTAGTATATCATCTATTGTAAAAAGCATTAGTCCATCATTTACTATTTCCTTGTTATTTGCATATACATATGCATATAAGCTTATTGTATCATTTACATATATTGTTCTATCATATCCATAGATGTATGTGCTTATTTTTCGTACATTAAGTGTTGTTTCAGCACTTTTACTAGTAAATACCATACTATCATAGTATTCTGCGGATATATTATATGTTCCTTCAGTGAAATCTGTTAAATCAAGATAGTATCCTATTGTTGTCTGGTTTTGGTTTACTGCATAGTATCCTGACTGGTTTAATTCATTTATTGTTGTTATTAAGTTATTATTAACATATATGTCTATTTTTCCATCTGTTACTGGGAATTGTGAAGTTATTGTAATATATATGTTGGATCCTGTGCTTTTATATCCATACATGTAGGGTATATACATGGATGTTGTAATTTTTGGTGGATATAGTGTGACGGAAATACTTGAATTTTTATAGTTATCACTTGCCACATATTTTATGAGTACTTCTTTTTCATTGTAATTGTTGGGTATAATTATACTTGTTGTATTATTACTTGTTGCTATTATATTATCTTTATAGTATGCTTCTAGTCTGCCAATTGTTATGTTGTTTTTATTTGTATCTTGTATTGTTGTTTTAACTTCAATCAGGTATTTATTAGTATAGTGTACATATTTTATGTCATCTATTATTATGTTTGTATCTATATCTCCATTTAGGGGTATTATAACATCTAATTTATAAGAATCACTTGCATCTTCATAGTATGTGTTGTTGTCTGTGTATGTGTAATCTATTATTTTATTTGCATAGTTTCTACTAATTTCTATTGTTTGTGTATTATTTATGTTGAATTTTGTTATTTGTGTTCCTTCTGAGAATATAGTGATATTTCCATCATTTACTGGTATTATTTCATCATCCACTACTTCAAATGTTAATTGTATGTTATTATCTTGTGTTATTGTTGTGTTTGTTATGTAAATCATTGTAGTTTTTGGTATTATTGTAAGTGTTGCAGTGTCTTCAAGTTCTATATTTTCATTGTTGTATTTTATTTTTAGATTATATTCTCCTGCTGGGTAATTGTATAGTTGGTCCTTACTATTCCATTCTATTGGTTCTACTCCATTGTTCAGGGTTTTATTTTTTATGTATGTGTTGTTTACGTATAATGATACTATTCCCTCGTTTACCTTGTTGTTATCTAGTTTGTAGTATATTTGTCCACCATATCTTGCTGTTGCTTCCTGGTTATCTACTTTTATTGTTGTGGCTGTTGTATTTTTTATTGTTTTGTTTAATTGTTTTACTGTATTTGTGTTATGACTTGTATTTTCTTGTATATCTGTTGTATTTTTAGCAGAGATTGTTGTTAGCATATATAATGATAGTACTAATAGTATTATGGATATTACTAGTTTTTTATGTTTCATTGTTTTTCACCTCACTTATTATAAGTATTCTGCTTTTTGAATACTTGTATTATATTTATAGTGTGATGGTGGCAAACTACTAGAAAAAAAATAATAAAAATTAGGATGGATTTGAGTTTATGTGGGTTGTGTGTATTCTGTTATTATGGTTGTTGTAGTATTATTATAGTTATATGTTGTTATATTTCGGTTATTTTCTATACTACTTGGATTTATATAAACATAGTGTATATATCCTGAATTATTAGTATATCTATTGTATTCATAGTTATTTTGTGAAAGACTATTTCTGTTTGTATAATAGTTTTGTATTCCTGTATTTGTATTAACATCATCTAGTATTTGTGTTCCATATAATGAGAGTATTATTGCTATTATTGATAGTACTAATAGAAATACTGTTGCAGATGTTTCCTCTTTTCCACCATGTTCTAGGTAATTTGATGGTCCTGTGAATGTTATTGTACTGTAGGGATATAATAATTTACAACCATTTTTACTTACAAGTGCTGTGATTATACTTGATATATAACCTATAATTACAGGTATTCCTATTATGGGATATATTATTGAAAATGCCATGATTGGTATTATAATTATTATTGATTGTTTATAGTTTCTTGGAAGTAGTAATTCTAGTTGAGATCCTATTATTGTAAATAGTAGTCCTGTTAATAAGTATGGTAGTTCAAGTAGGTATGATATTAAACAATAAAGAATTATTGATGTTAGAAAGCTATTTATATTTTTTGACATGATTCCACCTATCGTATCATATAATAAAATGACCGGTACATGAGTAATGTAAACCATAATGCTGATGCAAGGTAGCTTATAATACTAAGTTGTACTTTGATAAATAATAGAAAAATAAGAAAAGATAATAGTAGAAGTAGTGTGTATTTTATGTTAATGCTGTGTGATCTGTTTTCATTATACTCACCACCTAGGATTATGAAGTTTTTAAGGAATGTTTCATCTATAAATTCTTTATCTTCCATGATATTTACTACTAAACTAACATTCATTGTGTTTATTTCTTCATAGTATTCTAGTGTTCGTTTGTTTACTTGTTCAAAGTTATCTATGAATATTATTGTTTGAGTTTTTCTTGTTATTTCTGCTATATTGTCAAGAAGTTTTGCTGCAGACTTATTTTTTGTAATTGTACCTGGTTTTAATGTTTTTATTATTATTTCTAATGCATATTTTCCTTTTCGTGGATTGTTTATGTATGCCCAGTGATCTTCTTGATTTTTTGTCTGGTATATTTCCATTAGATCTTCTTGGTAGAGTAGTATGTTTTGCTTGTTATTAGCGTGTTTTATTATTTCTTCTTTTATTGTCATTCTTCATCATCATTTATTATTTTCACTGTGTATTTCTTCATTTTAAACTTTTTTGTCTTGATTAGTCCATTGTATGTTATTTGTATTTTATCACCTATCATTACAGTTTCCATTAATCTATCTAGTTGTGTTTTTCCCCATATATTATAGATTATTGTTTTATCTTGTATTTTATAGAGTTTACTTTTGTATTTTCCAATGTTTTCTAGTTTATCAACCACTATTCCTTGTATTTCTGATTCTTCTTCAGGATTCCAGAATTCTTCCATGTTTTCTTGTTGTATCATTTAATTACTCCTTTTTTCTACTTTGTACTGGTTTATGTTGTTGTTATTTCTAGTTTTGAGTTTTCCTTGATATGTTATTCTTATATAGTCTTTAATATCAACTTGTATCATTAATCTATCCAGTTGTGTTCTTCCCCATACTTCTATAATTTCATTTTCCTGTTTTATTAGGTATATGCTTTGTTTGTATTTGCCTAGTCCTAATGTTTTATCTATTAATATTCCTTCAATTGTATCACCTACTTTTGGATTCCATTGTTTATTTTTAATTGTTATCCATTTATCTATTTCATTATTTTGAGGTTTTTGTTTCTGATTTTCAAAAAAGGCCATATTTTAACCATCCACCCTTTTATTTTATTTATATTATCTATTTTCATGTTATGAATTCTTTTAAAATTCGATTTTTATATGATCATGGAAATCAGTTAATAAATATGTATGTTTAATAGGTGGCATACTACTAGAAATATATTTGTATATATTATTAATGATTTTTTATAAAATTTAAATACTATTTATCATAAATTATTGTTTAACATGATGAATATATTAAAAAAAAATAATAGAAATTTCTAATTAGTTAAGGAGGTTTAAAAATATGAAGAACATTAAACCGACAAGAAATGGTAAATATTACATAATTCGAATGATTTATCAAAACATAATATATTATGGCATATTTAATACATTTGAAGAAGCTGTTACAAAATCAATGTTATTATCTGAAAATAATTGGATTAAAAGTCCTAAAACAGGATATTCTCCAAAAGATTCATTTCCAGAATATATTATAGAACATGTATCTTCAAAAAAATTAAATAAATATTATATTAGAAATAAAAACCAGCCTAATTTATGTTATGGACCATATTATAATAAGAAATATACAAAAATATTAGCAAATATTCTACCATATTATAGAAACAAGATAGATATAAATCGAGCTGAACAACAAGCAAGCAAAGAGTTTTACAAGTATATTGTCTATGAAAAAAATCATAAACGATACAAAGTAGTTATTAACAAGAAATCCATAATACATGGAACAAATCTTGAAAACATACTCATAGAAAGAGATCTTCACATTACAAGTCATGAAAATGAAGAAGATTTATGTAATATAATACAACCAGAATATGATGAAATATTACCACCCACCCCTTGGAATAAGAAAAAAGAGGAAAGAACAATAACAAACATAGGAACTAACTATATTATTCAAAAAAATACACGAAATCTAAAAGTAAAAATAGGACCATTCACTAACAAAACAATAGCAATATCAGTACGAAATATTCTCGAGGAAAGTAACTGGAATCCAGAATTAATACAACACATTAAAAACATAATCCTTGAAATAAAACATCCAAATAGAAATATAAGAAAAAAAGACGATACATATATCTTATTTTACAAAAATAAAACATTATTTGAAAGTAATGACAAAGAAGAAATACATCTTCTAAGAAAATTACTTGAAGAAAACAATTGGAATGAAAAAATAATAGACATCTACAAAAAAATAAACACAGAAACTAAACTAAAAAACCATGTAAGCCAAAAAGTATAAAATAATACCCTGAATTTTTAATTAAACCAGGAATATACAAATATTCATTGTAAACTAATTAAAACAAGAAATATATAATTGAAATTATTTTTGAAAATGTATTACATCTATCCCCCCCCCCATTTTATTAATTTAACTAATTTTGAAAAAAATAATGATAAAATTTATTACTTAATAGAAATATAGAAGTAATCATTTAAATATAAAAATATTTAAATTTTTTAACAAAAAACTTGAAAAAGGAGTTAATATATGATAAATAAAAAAGCATTAGTATTTATCATGACTCTCATGGTTTTAATATTAGGAGTAAGTGCTTTATCAGCAACAAATACAAACAATGATACAAGTACAAACACACTCACTGATAACATGGAAAGTACAAGTACTATAAATGAAATAGACACAAGTACCTCCATAACAAAAACTATGGCTGAAAATACTAAAAATAATAATAACCTATCAAATACAGAAAAAACTGAAAACGATAATTCTAATTACAAATCACTAAAAACAGATGATGAAGATACAGAAAAATTAGAATCCACACTTACACTTACAATTAACAATGAAGAATACATTGCTATTGTAGATGCTGGTACAAACTACACAGTAGCAGGTACATTACTTGATGAAAAAAATAAGCCAATTAGTGATGCTACAATCAACATAAAAATTGATGAAACAAGCTACACAAAGAAAACAGATACTAATGGTAACTATCAACTACAAGTATATGCTGGTGAAGCTAAAGAAGATATATCTGCAATTGCATACTATGCTGGAAATGACATATACTTCCCAACCAGTACTGATATAACATTTGATATTGAGAAATTAGATGCAGTTTTAACTCTTAATGAAATTACAAGTATTGGCCAAAACATTACAATAAGTGGTACATTAAAAGGAAAATACACTGGTGTAATAAAAAATGCAACTATAACTATTAACCTTGATGATGTTGAATACACAACTACAACAAATGCAAATGGAATATTCACTAGAACATTAACTGCACCAAAAACTATAGGTACATACATTGTAACAGCAAAATATAATGGAAATAACATATATGATGCAACTGAGGAAGAAACAGAATTTGATGTTATAAAAGTAGGTACAACAATAAACTTAACTAACACCACAAAACATGCTGGTGAAAATGTTACTATTATTGCATCAGTTCTTGATACAAATAAAAAAGCAGTAAATGGAACAGTAACCCTAGCACTTGATGGTAAAACACTAAGTACAGCTAACACATTTGACAGTAAATTAACTCCTAGAACATTTACCGTGAGAAATGGTGTAGTAAATATATCAGTAAATGCTCTAAAATTCAATAAAACAGGAAATAAAATCACAATCACATACACACCACTAAGTAATGATAATATTCATGCATCATCACAACTAAGCACAACATATAATAGAACACTATACAAAACAATATATGCAAACAGTAAAGGAACCGGCGATGGTTTAACAACTAAAACACCAACAAACCTTACAAATGCACTAATATACATAGATAATGGTGGAACAATAAATCTTATAGGTACAACTAATAACAAAGACACATACAACTTAAATAATCAAGTAGTGATAAGTAAAAACACTCTAACAAACACTGTAACTAAATTCACAATAAAAGGATACCAAAACCACATAATAACCATAAGTGGACAAAATAAGACAGGAATACTAGCAATAGCAAAAGAATACACAGTATCAATAATTAACACAACATTTACCAGAGCAAACACAAGAAATGGTGGAGCAATATTCAACAATGGAACATTAACACTAAATAATGATACATTTACAAACAACAATGCATACCAAGGATCATGTATATACAACAAAGGAACAGTAACCATCACCAAGACAACCATTAAAAACAATAATGCAAGTTATGGTGGAGCAATCCTTAATGAAGGAAACATCACAATGACAAGTAACACAATTGTAAACAACAGTGCAGTAAACTCTGGTGGAGTAATAAACAGTAAAGGAACAGTAATCCTTAAATCAAACAACTTCACAAACAACACCGCAGCATTTGGTGGTGTACTATACGCAAGTGGAAAAGTAAATACAATTACTAATAATTACTTCATAGCAAACCATGTAACCAAAAATGGTGGAGCAATCTACAACTTCGGAGTAATGAACCTACAAAACAACAACTTCACAGCAAATACTGCAACACAGTGGAGTGGAGCAGTACATAATGCAAGAAACATTACTGTGACATCCAATAAATTTGCACTAAACACTGCTGGCCAACTAGGAGGAGCAATGTTTAACAATGCAAATGGAACAATTACAAGTAACACATTTGAAAATAATCGTGGAAAATATGGAGGAGCCATATATAATGGTGGGGTAGTACTTATCCAGAAAAACACTATTCGATATAACAATGCTTCACAAACAGGAGGAGCAGTAGCAAACAAAGGACTAGTAACACTTAAATCCAATAAAATGACTGGAAACAAAGCAGTGTATGGAGGAGCAATATTCTCTAACAACACCGTAGCAGTAGACAGTGATATTATAACTTATTGTGTTGCAAGTAAGAGTGGAGGAGCAATATATAATATTGGAAACTTCACAGTGAAAAATAGTAACTTCACAGGAAATAAAGCAAATATGGGTGGAACAATATTCAATGCAATGAATATGAACATCACCAGTAATAATATTGTAAGTGGTAATGCATCCCTTGGTGGAGGACTCTACAATGATGGAACAACATGTAATGTAGTTGGAAACACGTTCACTAAAAACCATGCAAACTATGGAGGAGCAGCATTTACCAAAAAAGCAATAACACAATCCAAAAACACATATACAAACAATACTGCAATAAAAGGACCAAATGTATATCCAAACTAAGTATTATTACTAAAAAAAGGAAGATTTGAATTAATAGATCTTCCAATTAAACATTTTTTTAAAACTTTTTCTAGAATGTTTTTAAATACTATTTTTTTTAAATTAGATTATAATAAACTAAGACTAAACTAACTCTTTTTAGAATAATATATAATGTAATTCATATAAACTATTAAATAACA
Organism: Methanosphaera sp. WGK6; assembly: GCF_001729965.1. Classification (NCBI taxonomy): domain Archaea; kingdom Methanobacteriati; phylum Methanobacteriota; class Methanobacteria; order Methanobacteriales; family Methanobacteriaceae; genus Methanosphaera; species Methanosphaera sp. WGK6. The sequence continues at coordinate 61,962 of NZ_JRWK01000009.1, forward strand.
ATTGAAATAAATTTAATTATTCTAATGTTTTAAAACAAGAGGAGGTTTAACTAGTATGAATACACATGTAAAGAAAGTATTCATAATAACTACATTTATTTTTCTACTAGTATGTCTTACATCGATAAGTGCTGTTGAAGTAAATGATACCCCAACTGAAACACATATAATAGAAGAGGCTAGTATAGATGATGATATATCTAAAATAAATGATAATCAAATAATTACTAATCAGATAGAAAATAAAACAAAAAATAATCTAAAACAAGACAGTACCACTAATACAACTACAACACCTATTGACACAGTATTACTTATAGATATCCCAGAATTTGTAGTAACCATAGGTGATAATGCAATAATTAATGTTAATCTAACAGATATTGATGAAAATCCAATAAGTAATGCAAATATTACCTTGAAAATTGAAAATACTACAACAACCATGAAAACAAACAATAAAGGAATAGCAACATACACATACAAGACAACACAAGCAAAAGAAAATATAATAATAACCGCAACATATAATGGAAATACAAAATACCAGAAAAGCAGTGATACAAGTTTCATAGATGTTGAAAAACTATCCACAACAATCACACTAACTAATACAACAACAAGGAATGCAGCAAATATTACATTAACAGTTAATATAACAGATGAAAAAAATAGTAAACTAAATAATGGATACATAACAGTAAAAATAAATAATAAACAATTAACAGCCAACAATAAAGCAATACAATATACTGTTCGAAATGGACAAGCAAAAGCATCCATTGAGATAAAAAAATTCACTTCAACATTAAATGATTTACTAATAGAATACATAACAACAGATAACACTCACCTAAACAGTAGCCTAGAAACAGATTATCAAAGATTATCCTACACTAACTTATATGTAAATAGTAAAGGAGTGGGAAATGGATTAACAAAAAATAATCCAACTAATATGACAAACGCATTACTATACATAGCAAATGGTGGAACAATATACCTTGTTGGACAAAACACTACAACAGACACATACAAACTAAACACTCCAATAAACATTGATACAAACAATGTAATAGGAGAAGTAACTACATTTAACATAACAGGATATACTGGACATAAAATAACATTCAATGGTCAATACAAGACACGCATATTTACAATAAATACTGGCTACACTATAAGTCTAAACAAAATACAATTAACCAATGCAAATACTACAAGTGGTGGAGCAATCTACAATAAAGGAACACTACTAATAAATCAAAACAACATAACAAACAATCATGCAAGTTATGGTGGAGTAATACTTAATGAAGGAAATCTCACCATAAAAAATAGTAATATAACTAAAAACACTGCAGTAAACTCTGGTGGAGTAATAAACAGTAAAGGAACTGTTAACTTACAATACAATAATTTTATAAATAATTCTGCTGCATTTGGAGGAGTAATATACTCTAGTGGAAATGCAACAATAACAAGTAATAACTTCACAACAAACCATGTAACAAAGAATGGTGGAGCAATATATAACTTCGGTGTAATGAATTTAAGAAGTAATAACTTCACACGAAACACTGCCAACCAATGGAGTGGAGCAGTGCATAATGCAAGAAACATCACAGTAACATCCAATAAATTTGCACTAAACACTGCTGGTCAACTAGGAGGAGCAATGTTTAACAATGCAAATGGAACCATTACAAGTAACACATTTGAGTCTAATCGTGGAAAATATGGAGGAGCAATATATAATGGAGGAGTAGTACTTATCCAGAAAAACACGATAAGATACAATAATGCTTCACAAACTGGAGGAGCAGTAGCAAACAAAGGAATATTAACACTTAAATCCAACAAAATGACTGGAAACAAGGCAGTGTATGGAGGAGCAATATTCTCTAATAATACAGTAGCAGTAGACAGTGATATTATAACTTATTGTGTTGCAAGTAAGAGTGGAGGAGCAATCTATAATATAGGAAACTTCACAGTAAAAAACACTAACTTCACAGGAAATAAAGCAAATATGGGTGGAACAATATTCAATGCAAAGAATATGAATATTACAAGTAACAATATTGTTTCTGGTAATGCATCTCTTGGTGGAGGACTCTACAATGATGGAATAACATGTAATGTAGTTGGAAACACGTTCATTAAAAATCATGCAAACTATGGAGGAGCAGCATTCACCAAAAAAGCAATAACACAATCCAAAAACACGTATACAAACAATACAGCAATAAAAGGACCAAATACATATCCCAACTAAAATAAAAGTATTTATTAATTTAATAAATATTTTTTTACTATTTTTTTTAAAAATAATAAATAATATCCGTATTATTTAATAAAATAACTTATTTTAAGAATTTATTTAAAGATTTATTGAAATAAAACCTTTAATTTATGTGAAAAAAAATTACGCAATAATTAAAAGTTAATAACAATATAGGTATTTATAATACAAAAAATCTAGAAAAATATTATGAGTATTTATTAAAAAAATACTTTTGAATCAAAATAGGTCAATTCAGAGATAAAAACAAAATAATATGACTTATTTGATTAATACTCCTTTTGAAAGGTTATAATTATGTCCAACAAGGAAGCATATATTGAAAAGATAATAGAAACAACTGAATTAGAAATAGATATTCCTAATTTTGAAGAACATCATGGAAATGAAGAAGAAATAGATCCTAACTACTTACTAAATTGTAGAAAACCCGAAGGAAAACTTGGAGAAAAAATGATTCATAGCATGAATCAACATCATGAACTTCTTGCACGATGGGGTGTAAGTCATTTAGATATAAATGATAATGATATAATACTAGATATTGGTTGTGGTGGTGGAATTAATATTAAACGTTTTACAAAAATGACAAATAATAAAGTATATGGTCTTGATTACTCAAAAGTAAGTGTTAATGAATCCATAAAACATAACCAAGAAGAAATAGCTGATAATAAAGTAGAAGTACATGAAGGTTCTGTATCAGATATACCATTTGATTGTGAAACATTTGATATGATAAGTGGATTTGAAACTATTTACTTCTGGCCTAATATAGAATATGATTTCAAGGAAGTTTATCGTGTTCTTAGAAAAGGTGGTAAATTTTTTATATGTAATGATGAAAAACTGTGTGATGATACATATGAACGTATGGGTGAAATTATTAAGATATTAGATATGAATGTTTATTCTGAAGATGAATTATGTAACATACTATCCCAAGTAGGTTTTAGACATATTACATCCTATACTCGTAGTGATAATCCATGGATTTGTATTATTGCAGAAAAATAAAATATAGTTAGTTTAATTTAATCTCCCATTGCCTTATTTTTTTAATTAATATGACTATTTTTTTAAAATTAGCGAATTAACTATCAATTCAATTATTAGAAAATTAACTAAAAAATAAGATAAATAAAAAAAGAGTTTAGAAAAAGAAAAATATGAAAAAGTAAAGTTTTATTAAATTAAAATCTCTATTTTAAGAGTTTATTCTTAGTATATTGTATACATTATTCATTAGATTTTAATTTCTAACTTGTATTCATATTCCATCCAATACATATAGCTTATGCTGTAGCTGTAGTATTTTCTTTTGTCCAGTCATAGATGTTTCCAAATATGTCTCCACCGTGTGGTTGGAGTAATGCTGTATCATTAGATATGTTTACTCCATCTTTTACAAAGTATCCATATTTAATTTCTCCAATCCATAACCAGGATGCATCTCCTTCTGGTGCAATTGCATTAGCTGCTGCTGACCAGTCATTGTATGAACTTTCACGTGATTCTGAGAATGCTTGATCTACATGACTATCTACTTCAGTGTTATTTACAAATGCTGGGTTATTATAACTTATTCCTGCTTGATCACTGTAATATTCAGACCATATTGTTGATGGGTCAGTACTACCGAATCCCCATACTACTGCTTCAGAGTTTTTAATACCATCCATTTCATCCCAATTACTACCTACAGGTTCAATTTCTATACCCATTGATTTTGCTTGTTCTGAAACAGATACTGCTATTGCTTGTCTTTCAGGTGCATCAGATGAGTAATAAAGTTTGAATGATGCTTTAACTCCATCTTTTTCACGAATACCATCACCATCTGTGTCAACCCATCCAGCTTTTTCAAGGGTTTCATTAGCATAAGTGATATTTCCATCTTCAATAGATGATTCATTATTTGCCCATGGTAATTGATGTGCTACTCCATCATAGTTTGGATATCCAAATCCATTTAATGCTCCTTGAGCTATTGATTCTCTGTCTACACCATAATTTAATGCTTTTCTTATTGCTATATCTGATGTTACATTATTTCCTATAGCTGCTCCATCTTCTGTTGTTTCACCAGTATTATTTACATTTGGTAATGAGATTCCACGAACATCTATACTATCTTGTAAGTACATTGTGTATCCATCTACTGTTTCATTAGCATAAGCTAGTGGTACTGCTACTACATCTGCTTCAGAGTTTTTAGCCATGTTAAATGCAGCTTCATTTTGTGAGAAGGATATTGTTAATTTTTTAATTGCTGGTTTTTCACCATAGTAATCATCATTTGCTTCAAGAATTACTTGTTGTCCTTTATCCCATTGTACAAATTTGTATGGTCCAGAACCTACAGGATTAGAACCATAACTTTCATTATTATATGAATCTGATGGTACAATACCAATATATGCTAGTTTATCAAGGAATGTTGAATCTGCTTTGTTTAATGTAAATTGTACTTTTGTATCATTTATTGCTGTTGCATTTTCCATACTTGTTAAATCTAGACTTGCTCCAGAGTTTTTAGCTTCATTATATGTGAATACAACATCTTCTGCTGTTAATGGAGTTCCATCAGTGAATTTAACATCATCTCTTATATCAACAGTGTATGTTTTATAATCATTACTTATTGTGTAGTTTGTTGCTAAATCATTTTCATATGTCATATTTTTTGTCATTTTTAATAATGTACTTTGTATTAAAGGTTCTGCATAGTAGTTCCAACCAAGTATAGGATCAAATCCTGTTTCTGGTTCTCCACCGTGGCTGTAAGCTGCAACTACAAGTTCATCAGCTGATCTTTCAGTGTTTGCCCCACCTAATGCAATCACACCACCAATAATCACAAGTACAATAACTGCTATTATACCTATAATATATTTATTTTCCATGTGTTTTCCTCCAAGGAATGAGATTATATTTTTTTAAAATTGTTGTATGTGTTTTAATTGGGGGATTAAAACTAAAGAGAAGACTATTTATTATTATTATTTTTTTTATAAATGTATGAAATATTATAATAAATTAAATCTTTTATTATATACAACTAATTTTGAAGAAATAAAGTATGTATTTTTTAAAAAAATATTCTTTTTGCAATAAGAAAAGTTTTTTTTATAAAATGGATAATACTTTATTAATATAAATTATGATTTTATACTATAAAAAGATTACTATTAAAAAGTAATAAAAAAGCCCCATATAATTATTTAAAGTATTAATTATGATAAATGAGACTATAAACTCCAACTAAAAATATATAGATAAAATAAATAGAAATTAATAAGAAATAAGTAATACAAAAACATTAAAATCCAATAAAAAAGTAATACTATTTTTAAATAAATTATTAAAAAAAGCCAAATCAAGAATAAAAAAAGAAAAAAATAGAAAAATAATAAATGAAATAATAAAAGATTTCATTATATCCAATTAAACATGATTTATATCATTTAAATACAATACATCATCACAAATTGTATTAATTAAATCAATATCATGACTCACAACTAATAAGCCCATACTTCTTTTTTTAACAATTTTTAAAACAGAATCAAAAATTTGAACCTGAGTTATAGCATCAAGCATAGTGGTCATTTCATCAGCAATTAGAAACTTAGTTTTAGGATTTAATGCCCTAAGTACTGAAAATCTCTGTAATTCTCCACCTGAAAGTTCACGAGGAAATCTGGTTAACCATGATTTTTGAATCCCGAAATCTTCTAACATATCTTCTGGAGGCATCCATGACTCCTCTAATACTTCATTCATTTTCCATTTAGGATTCATAACCTTTTCAGGATGCTGGAATATTAGTTGAACTGGAGCAAATCCTTTATCTGGAATTATATTTCCATCAAGTTTCACATCCCCTTCATAATTATTTATATAACCAGCTAATATCTTACATAAACTTGATTTTCCACTACCACTATCTCCAACTAACCCTGTGATTTTATTATTATTTAATGAAAGAGTAACATCTTTTAAAATCATTTTTGAAGAAGAATTATATTTAAAATTAATATTATGTCCTGTTAATTCCATTAATAAACCTCCTCTAATTTAAAACATCTTACCTTTTTTTCTCCCTTATCGACTAAACTGGGTCTTACTTCTTTACATTTAGCTAATGGATATTCACACCTATCATAATATGGACAGCCCTTAGGAATTTCACCATGTAATGGTTGATGTCCTGGAGTTAATTTAAATCCATGTTTAGGAAGAGCTTGGTATAAATTTTTTGTATAAGGATGAAGTAGATTCTCACCATTTCCTGAGAAATCTTCTGTTTTAGCTACCTCTATTACATAACCTGAATAAAATATTGCTACTCTATCTGCTACTTCTAGTGCTGCATTAATATCATGAGTTATAAGTAGTACTCCTACATTATCCTCAGCCATTTGTTTTATATGTTTTAATGTTTCTTGTACGGATTTTTCATCAAGTCCTGGTGTTGGTTCATCAGCAATTACAAGTTTAGGATTTGAAAGTAATGCTGTTGAGACTAGAACTCGTCTTGCCATTCCCCCAGATAACTGAAAAGGATACATTTCATCTACTTCTTCAGATAAACCATATTTTTCAAAGATTTCTCTTTGTTTAATCCGTTTATTTCGTTCGTCTTCTTCATCAACACATTCGCCAATCGCTTGGTCCGATACCTTCATTAATGGATCTAGAAAATTAACTGATTGTGGAATAAGTACAATTTCATCTCCACGTAATTTTTCTTTAAGTTTATCATCTAATACTTGACCATTATATTTCATAGTTCCTGATAAATTTGCATTGTGTGGTAAAATTCCAAGTATTGCATGGGCTAGTAAACTTTTTCCAGAACCACTTGAACCTAAAACAGCGACAATTTCACCTTCTTTAATATCAAGTGTTAAGTCTGTGATAACTTTAAGATCTCTTTGATTTAATCCTTCAGTATATTGCGTAAAGGAAATAGAAATATTAGATACACTAATTAAATTACTCATATAATCTGCTCCTTTAATCATTTGCACTTGTTGGATCAAGTATTTTCTTAATATTTTCTCCTGCTATATCAAATAGTAATACTAGTACTAATAAGGATAACCCTGGGAATAGTGCTAGCCACCAATTACCAGTTGCAAGATATTTCATTGACTCAGATAATATTATTCCAATTGCAGGTTCATGTGGTGATAAACCAAATCCTAGGAATGTTACACTTGCTTCATGCATAATTGCATGAGGGAATATTAATAGTGTTCCAACAACTATTTGACTAAATAATAGTGGAAATATTTGTTTTCTTGCAATCCATAACTTAGATTTTCCAAATTTACGTGATAATTTCACATAATCTGATGTTTTAATCTCCTTAATTTCAGCTCTTAATACTCTTGTAAGTGATGTCCAATGTGTAAATGCAACACCAATTATTACTCCAAATGCTCCTCCACCTAATGAGATAGATATGAGAATAATAAGTAGAATATGTGGAATAGATAAGAATAAATCTATAAGCCATGCTACAAAGGAATCTAAGTATTTATTAAAACTGGATAAAAATGCTAATATTACTGCAATAACACTACTTAATATTGATGCTCCTAATCCTATTTGTACACTTAAACCTAATCCTTTGAGTGTACGTGTGAACATATCTCTTCCCATCCAATCAGTTCCAAATAAATGTTCAAAGGATGGTGGTTGATTCATCATGCTAAAGTTGGTTGTGATACTTGAAGAATCAATACATAAGCTTATAATTACAACTAATACTAAGATAAATACAGATATTCCTATAGCAAGTAATGTTTTAGTTCTTAAATTTATACGTTCTAATAAATTATACTTATTTTTTTCTTCAGTAAATGAACTAATTCTCATCATCTCCTTCTCTTATTCTTGGATCTACAAAGTTATATAGTATATCTGCAATTAAATTACCTACATATACAAATATTGCACTGAAAATTACTATTCCTAATAGTAATGGTACATCACTTTTTAATCCTGCAGATACTGCTGCTTGTCCAATTCCAGGATATGTGAATACTTGTTCTACTAGTACTGCACCACCAAATAATTCACTGAATCCAATAAATTGTAGTGTAATTGCTGGTAGTAATACATTTCTTATACCATGTCTTTTCACAAGATTCCAACCTGATTCTCCTCTAGCTTTTGCAAATAAAACATAATCACTAGACATTACTTCAATAAGTTTATCTCTTGTGTATAATGCAATAGATGCAACACCTAATATACTTAATGTTAATGCAGGTAGTATTAAACGATTTAACCATTGCGTAAATGTTACTGTATTACTTAAACTTCCTATTGGTACTCCTCCACCAGTAGGGAACCATCCAAGATATATACTGAATATCATCAAGATTATTAATGCTATCCAGAATGTTGGTGCTGATTGTAGTGTGTAACAGTATACTTTTATTACTTTATCAATCCATGTGTCTCTTTTAAATCCTGCGAGAATTCCTAATCCAAAACCTAATACTCCTGATATTACCCATGAGCTTAGCATTAACACTAGAGATGCTGAAAATCTCTCAACTATAACTTGAATAACTGGTATTCTAAAGATTAAGGAATTACCTAAATCTCCATGTATAACTTTTGAAAACCAATCGAACATTCTTGTAGTTATAGGTTGATTTACACCCCAATAAGCTTCTAATTTTGCTACTTGATCAGGACTTACAACCATGTTTGAAATATATGTTTTAACAGGATTTATGGGTGATATTTGAATTAATAAAAAACTTAATAATATTACACATATTAATAAAATTATAAAACGAACTGTTTTATAACCTAAAAATTTGATTAATTTTTTATTATTTAACAAATTCTAAACCTCCTGAATATTATATAGATTTAAAAAAAATTATTTTCTTTGAAAAATAATTATTTATATCATATAATTCATCATTTATTACTGTATGAAGTAATCATTTTAATTACTAAGGAAAATAGTATTATTTTTTTTATGATATTCTAGATTATGCTGTGTAATAAAATATTTTTTTTATTTAAGTTAGTGAAATTATATTCAAATATTTGATTAGATTATTACTTTTTAACATATTTTTATCAATAAAGTAATACTAATTTATAAATTAGTAATATAATATAAATTATGTACCCGTCTATAATAAACTTAACTAAAAGATTATAGACCAAATAACGATTATAAACACGTTAAATCATTATTACAAAAAGCTCTGAAAATAATTAAAAAGTAATACAAAACTTAAGTATTTATATTACTAATAATTAAAATAGAAATAATAAAAAATATACTAAAAGTAATACAGAAGGAATTAACTATGAATATTGAAATTAGGGAATTAAACAGGGAATTAATTGATAAATATAATGTGAAAGAATTCCTTTTTTACATGATAAAAATGTGTTATAAAATGGATTATGTACCAGAATACCATTATGATATAATAAATCTCGAAGAATACTATATAAAACCCAAGAAAAACACATTTTATCTAAGTATAGATAAAAATACAAATACACTTATAGGAACATCAGCTATACGTGCATATGATAAAGATTATCATATAAAAAATAGAAATTATACAAAAGAAACAACTGCAAGCATATACCGTGTATTTGTAAATCCCAAATATCGAAGATGTAAAATAGCAACACGTATGCTAGAAAAAATAGAAAACTTTTGCATAAAAGAAAATTACAATGAAATATATCTTCATACTCAAAAAGACAGCTGTGGAGCACTACCCTTCTGGTTAAATAATAATTATATAATAACAGAAAATACACATAATCAACTTGGAACAATTCACATGGAAAAAAACATATGTTCCAAATAAAAACAAGAATTACTCTCTTTAAAATTTTTTCTAAAATATATTATTTCAATGAAATTCAATATTTAATATCATGAAACTACTTTTAAATCATTATATCATAAAAAAATTAAGAAAAGATAATATAATACATATCATCCCTAATTAATTTATTTTTCTCATTAACACAGATGTGTTATTAGTTTTACCTTTTGGTAGAAGCATTATTTCCTTATGGAATCCACGAGTATCCCTATCCGTAACTGGTGCATATAATATTGCTCTCATTCCACTATATGTTCTGAATAATATAGGTGTTTTTTCATCGACAATTTCCCATATGTTTCCAAATACCCTATCTTTTGGTACTGCAAATGCTGCTATCATCAATATATCATAATCCAGGTTAGCTATTGTTTTTTCATCACCTGTAATTATTTTTATATCCTCATCAAGTTCTAATTTTTTAAGAACTTTTCTTGATAATTGAGCTACTTGCGCATCTTGTTCTATTCCAATACATTTACATCCTGTTACTTTGTTAAACATTATTAATGTAAGAGGTAAAGGTCCACTTCCTAGAAATACTAGTGTTTTATTTTCATTGAATTTTGCTAGTTGTCTTTCATTTTCTATAAGTCCAATATATCTTTCATAAAAATGGAAAGAATCAAGTGCTGCTTTTGGATCATCAGATTCTAATATCTTCAAAGCATTTTCTGTTTCAAGTCTTGCACCTATGTAAACATAAAATTTACGAATTAATGTTAATGCTTTGTTCATCTTTTCATCATCAAGAATATGTTTTGCAGAATCAAAGTCTATCTCTTTATCATGAGCAATAACTTCTATATCATCAAGAATTTCTGTTATTTCTTTAATATCTGTATCATCTAATGCAGATAATCCTTCTTCATCCAGATTTCCGAAACTTGAAAGTTTATCTGCTATTTCTGCTATAGTTCCCCAATATTTATAACAACTCATTGAAATCACCCCAATAATTAATTTCATTTATAAAAAAATAATGAAACTGTTGAATTATATTTTTTTAATTAAAAAGATTTTAAGTTCTTATTCACCAAAATTATTTTTTAAAAATTTTTAATAATATTATTTGAATAAAATAACATTATATTATTCAATTAAATCCAATTAAAGTATAAACCTAAATAATATTAATAAATACATCTTTTTAGATTAATTTGACTTTAAATAAATCTCTTTTATAAAAAAATATAAGTTTATTTCAAAAAAAATAATCTAATTATTCATACTTATTTCATTATTATTAATAATTTAATATAAGTCATTATTAATAGTTCCTACATTAAAATTATGCTAATTAATCAAGGAAATATTGAAAATAGTATTACTTTTTCTTCTTTTTAATAGATAATAGTATTAATTTTTCATGAGTAATACTTTTTTTATAATTAATATTAAATAGTTGTTATTAAAGAATATTAACTGAATATTAAAAAAATATTTTCAATAAATCCCCATTATATTGATTGTCATATTTCTTTAATATTTAGCTTATAAATCAATAGATATATGGATAACAAAAACAGGAAAAATACTACCCAAATACCCTGAATTAATAACAAATATTATAATCTATTAAAAAATAAGTCAATTATAAGCAGCATGTAAACTTAAAAAATATATAAACTATGACTAGCAGCAACATAGAAAAAAATAAAAAAACCAACAGACATGCTTTATTTCAATGCTTAAAAATATATTCATTAATTGGGGAAAATCTAAAAAAAATAATGAATATATTCTCATTGAAATAATTTTATAAATAATGTTAAGAGAATAACTTATTTTCTCATTATTTATTTTTTCAAAAAAAAAGGACTTATAATAAATAAAATTTTCCAAATAATAGTGGTGGTACTGAATTACTATTAATAGCCTCACAACACATATCTGCATCATGTGCATAGTATATATTGAATAATAGCCATATTATAAGACCTGTGCCTGATCCACCTAGAATAGTTAGTAATACTACTATAAAGTATGCTAGGATAAATTGTGTTATGCCTCTTTTATAAAATCCAAGATATAGTTGTCCTAGACCTGTGAATATAAATGAAACTACTCCTGCTATAATTCTATTTTTAGACATTATGTTTTACCTCTAATTTAATATTATGTTTAGTTAGGGTTAACATTCTATTTAAAATTATTTACATATTATAAGATTATGAAAAAAAATATATTATATTATGTTAAATTTATTGTAATAACTTAATATAAGATTAAATATGAATTAATTCTTTTTAAATAAAATAAATTATAAATAATATGAATAAACTTATTTAAATAAAAAATTATGGTATAAATTTAAATATTAATATCTAAAAATTATAAATTGATAAGAAAAATCATTGACTAATAAATATGAAAATGAGCGTTGATAATGGCACATGAAATACTAAAAAAAAGTACTAATTATACTAGCAATAGTTATAATCATAGTCCTAGCATTAGATACTATAACTAACCATGGAAATCAGATAACAATAATGGTCGATTCCTATTCTATTGAAGTTCCACAAAGCAATGCACAAGTATTAAACACGTCAAACTATTATTACACATATGATGATGTGGATCATAATCTCCATATAAAAGTACTACAATTAAATTAT